>CAXYWN010000064.1:0-9829 GCA_964292625.1 uncultured bacterium | reverse complement strand
GCGGTGTGGGCCTTTTTTTTGTTGTCCACGAATTACACGAATTGGGAAAAGAGGGCACCCAGATTCCAAATCAGGTAGGAATATGAATCCCTTGTTGAGTTTTGCTGCTGCCGGAGAAGAATATCGGAGACTTCAAGTATAGTTGAAGCCTTCAATCAAACATATTTGTGTTTTTCTAGTCACAATTTGCAATTTTCGGTGATCTAATTTGCAGTTTTCGTTGTCACATTGCAGCCGGAAAGCAGTGTCACGAAACGTGGAGGGGCAAAGATGAAAGTTGAGGATTTCCCGAAGCATTAGCCGATTAGGGACGAGTCAAGCCCAGCCAGCGCAATAAATCTTGACAGGAATGAATCTCCCCAACAGGCAGTTTAGACGGATGCTTGGATCCGCAGGCGGGCTACATGGCTTGCCTGAGCGGATTGTTCCCACAAAAAGGCGATTGGAGCAGATGAAGGAATGAATGCCGGATCGACCTTGAGTAGTGTTTTTGATTATCTGAAGCTGGTGTTGACGCTCAGCATGAGGCAATTCATTTTCTTGTTTGCGCTCACTTTGCTGCTCAGTTTTCTGATTCAGCTCATCAACAAAAGGCTGCTGAAAAACTCATGGCAGTTGTTGGGCGGCAAGCCCTATCTGTATTTATTTGGGTGGATCAGCATTCCGATCCACGAGCTGGGACACGCGGTTTTTGCGCTGCTGTTCGGACACCGGATCAAGCGGATCGTGCTCTTCGATCCCCAGGCCAGCAGCGGGAGTCACGGTTTTGTGCAGCACACATGGAATGTTAACAATATCTACCACAAGGTGGGCAACTTTTTCATCGGCATCGGGCCGATCATTTTGGGCAGCACGGTGGTCTGGTTGCTGGCGCGGTGGCTGTTGCACGCTTCCTTTGGCGCGATGGACGGTCTGGACGCCCAAGCCGGGCTTTGGCAACAGCTTCATGCCATCCCGATTATATTGCTGAACAGTTTTTCGAACACCCTGCTCATCTTCCGCGAAATATTCTCCGCCTTCAGTTGGAAAACCGCTCTGTTCCTCTATCTGAGCTTCGCGATCAGCACCAACATCAACCTCAGCGAACTGGACATCAAGCACATCAAACCGGCTCTGATCGTGATAATTCAGGTGATATTGGTTTTCAATCTGCTCACGGCACGGCTGGGCGATTTTACCATGACTCTAATGGCCAGCATGGAAACCGGGCTTTCCGCCTTTTACGGCATTTTGGTTTATGTGTTGGTGCTGAATCTGGGTTTTTTGGCCATCATCCTGTTCCTGTCGCTGTTTTTTTAATAGTAGATAACCCCAAAAGCCTCTGCCAATCACTCTGATACCGGATGTTTTCACAGCAAAGCAGCCAGCGCAGAACAGATGCCCAGACCCAGGCCGCTTAATAACGGAGCTTATGGATTGGTCTGGATTTCGTTGTGGAAAAGGGTTTTCAGCGCTTTGAGATGTTTGGCGACGATGCGGTCGCGCATCTTTTTATCCGGATGGATCACGCTGACCCCAGATGAGTTGACTCCGCCGACCTCCACCAGGAAGGCCCCGGTGCCGTGGATGTGGAAAAAGTAGTTGCGGGCACTGCCCATGCGGCTGCCGGGGGCGGGACTGATCTCGTATGTTCCGGACAGATAGTCTTTGGGGAGCTTTCTGGCGTAGGCGAGCGCGAATCTTTCCAGCGCGGCGTAGGCTTCCACCTGCTTTTCGCTGTCGCGGTCCAGGGCGGGAAGAAAGATTTTCTCGCTCAGCATGCCGGAGGATGAGCTGTGATACATGATGGCATGGTCAAAATGCTGTTTTTGCGCGAGCAGGATGATGGCCAGGATCTCGCGTTCGGAAGCGGGTTCGGAGCCCTTGTAGTTCGGATGGGTGGGCGACACTTCGGCAAATTCGTCCCAGAACACCGGATAATTGCGGTTGAGATCCACCCCGTCGCTGGCCAGGTCCAGCTTGCCGTTGCGGTTGGTGTCGCGGTTGTTTTTGCGTTTGTTGGAGCTGAGTCCCGCGGAAACCACTCTGTGTCCCTCCGGATTGAGGGTGGGAACGATCCAGAAGCGGTAATGATCCAGGATGGCGTCGATCTTTTTGTCGCTCCTGTTGTGGGTGGCAAGTTTTTCCGCCCAGTCCAGCACGATTTCCAGCCCCAAAACCTCTTCGCCGTGGTGCTGGCCGATGAGCAGCACGTTTTTCTGCGCTTGCAGCCGGCCGATATCCAGGCAGTAAATGGGCAGATTTTCCGTGCCGCTGAACCCAATGATGTTCAGGCGCACCAGGGCGGGATTGGTGTCCAGGATCCTCTGCAGGCGCGCAAAGATCTGCTCCGCTGGCAGATAGGCCCTGCCCAGCGGAAACACGTTGCCCCGCGTTCCGGCACATGCCGAAGCCAGCAGAGCCAGGAGCAGCAAGCCCAAACGTTGATAAGATTTATGAACCATGAAAGCCACTTTAGAGAACCTTGTTTATCCGTCAATCTATTTACGGCGCGACGGGCTCAGGTCAGGGAGGCCTTCCGCGCAATTTACTGCTTGACAAATTAGGGTGTTCGGGATTAATTGCTTGCTTATGAAGAATCGAGACTATATGTGTACAAGAAACAAACAGATAAGTGACCTGAATGACATCAGCCACAGAATAATAGCATTTGCCGCGCGCAGATGCTTTTTTTTTGACCCGGAGAAGTGATGACCACCAGCGAGATTATCCGCCTGGCCCTGGCTGAAGATATCGGCAGCGGAGACATCAGCACTGCCTATCTGGAATTGGAGCCGGTTCCCGAGCAGGCTTTCATGATTGCCAAAGCAACAGGTATTCTGGCCGGACTGGAAATCGCCAAAGAGGTCTTTGAGGCCGTGGATAAGAGCCTGAAAATCATCCTTTATTACCGGGACGGGGACCAGGTGAAACCGGGTGACGAAATCCTGCGTGTGGAAGGTAATCCCGCCAGCATCCTGCAAGGCGAGCGCACCGCGCTGAACTTCATCCAGCGCCTGAGCGGAATTGCCACCCTCACCCGCGCCATGGCCAACGAACTGGAAGGCACCAAAGCCCGCCTGCTGGACACCCGCAAAACCACGCCGCTGCTGCGTTCCCTGGAAAAATACGCGGTGCGGATCGGTGGAGGGTTCAATCACCGCTTTGGCCTCTACGACATGGTGATGCTCAAGGAAAACCACCTCCGCGCCAGCGGCGGCATCACAGAAGCCGTGAAGCGCGTTAAAAAACATAACACCGCCCACAAGATCGAAGTGGAGGTTACCAACATCACCGAACTGGAAGAGGCCGTCCAGGCCGGAGTGGACAGGGTGATGCTGGACAATATGAATTTGACCAAGATCCGGGCCTGCGTGCGGCGCTTTGGCAAAAAAGTGGAACTGGAAGTTTCCGGAGGGATCACCATGGATAACATCCGCAAAATCGCCCAAACGGGCGTGCAATATATTTCCAGCGGCGCTCTGACCCATTCCTACCAGTCGCTGGACATCAGTCTTTTATTTAAGGAGTGACGATGGAAGAACAACTTCGCACCCTGGCCAAGATGCAAATGCTGGACAACCAGATCGGTGCCCTGCGGCTGCTACAGCAGGAATTACCCAAAGAACTCAACGATATCATCGACCATGTGGATCAGGCCACCGCAAACATGCTCAACAGCGAAAGCGAGCGCGCCGAGATCGCCAAAAAACAGCGCGCCCTGGAAGGCGAAATCAAACAGCACCATGCAACCATCAAAAAATACGGCACCCAGCTTTCCGAGATCAAGACCAACAAAGAATATAAGGCCCTGAACAGCGAGATCGTTTACCTCAAGGAAAAGATCTCCGAGCTGGAAAGCCAGGAACTGGAATTGATGGATTTGGAAGCGGAAGCCAAACAAAAGGTCGATCAGGACAAAGCTGACCTCGCGGAGGCCGAAAAGACCAAACGCGAACGGGAAGGCGAACTGCGCCAGAAAATCGATACCCTGGATACCGAGACCGAAAAACTCCGCAGCGAGCGGACCGTTCTGGCCCAAACCCTCCCGCAAAACCTGGTGCGCCAATATGCCAACATGATCAAAAACAAGGGCAACTGCGCTGTGGTTTTTGCGATAAACGGAGCCTGCGGCGGCTGCGGTTTCCTGATTCGCCCGCAGATCCGCATCGGACTCGATCTGCGCAAAAAAGTCAATTTCTGCGAAAGCTGTGGCCGGATCCTGATAGGACAATTTGAGGATATCTGAAGCCCTCATCGTGACTTTTTACACTATCCAATATACAAGGATTTGACCAAGGGTAAATTCTTACTTGACAGAAATCTGTAATTGATAATATGTGTTAGTTTGTTCATTTGACCCCCTACAGTATATAGAGTGTCGTATGCTTGGTTTTATTGGCGGTAACTGCTTCATTAGTATCGTCAGTATGATAAATAAAGGTATTTACAGCTATAAAGACAGGACTGCCTACGCAGGTCTTGTAATGGAAAAAAAACTTCGAAATGAGGTTGCCTTCGTAAGTTCTTGCGACAACCCAATGGAATTTAACTTAAACCAAACAAAATAAATAAGGAGTTAACATGAAAAAATGTTTACTTAAAGCAATGCTCGTGGCCATGTTTGTGGTCATCACTGCCTTTGCTTGGGGACAAAGCGTCTTTTATGATGAGCCTTTTGATGCTAACCAAGGTTGGACTTTAGATTCCAACTGGTCGGTTACAGCAGGCGCTCTTCAATTGAGCTGGTCACCTTCAACCACAAACTACGATTTATCGGCAATCTCGCCGAATATCGTGGTTCCCGCCACTGCCGGAGACATGGTTATTAGCCAGTACATCAATGAATATTCCGGTCAGGGTACCCCCCCGGAAACCTTTGAAATCATTGTGCTTGCCAATGGCACTCCGACTGTTTTATGGTCATATAGCACAGATACCAGTTGGGGAGTGACAGGTGGACAAGATTTAACCTTATCTCTTGCTCCATTTGCCGGTCAAACCATCCAACTGAAATTTCGTGCTACCGGAGAGACCACTTTTAACTTCAACTACTGGTACATTTATAACATTACTGCTTATGCTAATCTGAGTATGGATATGAGGGCCGTGTCACTTACCGGCTCTACAACTCCAACTCAAGGCACCGCCACAAACTACATCGTTACCGTAAAAAACAATGGCACCACAGTCGCAGCAACTTACGACGTGAAGCTAATGAAAAATGCCACGGTGGAACTTGGTTCTCAAACAGGAACCAATCTTGCGCCTAACGCAACCGAAGTTTACACCTTTAGCTGGACACCAGATGCTGCAGGTCCTGCAACGCTTACTGGTAAAGTTATTCTTGCGGGTGACCTAAACCCGAACAATGACATAACCGCACCTTTGGATATCGCTGTTCAGCCCACAGGCGTGCAGGCAGTTACCATTGGTGATGGCAATGAGATGGCTCGCAAGCCGATGGACTTCTATTGGCATAACTCGCTGTTCGAATGCCTGTTCTACCCTGACGAACTTGGCTTCGTAAGCGGTACCATTACCTCTTTGGCGTTTTATAACAGCTTTGTTGATTCACCCGCCAACGGCGCCACGAAGGTTTGGCTGGGCAGCACAAACTTGCCCGACCTCAGCGCAGGGTATATCCCTTCCACCCAAATGACCCTGGTGTTTGATGGAACGGTGGTTTATCCCGCCGGTACCAATACCATCGTCATCCCACTCACCACTCCCTTTATGCACACTCCTGGCAACCTGGTGATGATGGTCAACCGTCCCATGGACGGTGATTATTATAACTCCCAGGATAATTTCCTGTGTCAGACGATCGGATCCACCCGTGCCCGCTCTCAACAAAGCGACAGCACTCCCTACGATCCGGCTGCTCCCACACCGGGAACCTTATCCGGCCAATTCCCCAAGACCACGTTCTTCTATACCGGCCAGCTAATCGAAAACGATATGGGCTGTATGAACATCACTGGTAACACCACACCCAACATAAACACCAGTGCTGATTACACGATCACGGTGAAGAACAACGGCACCCAGATCCAAAACAACTACCAGGTGAAACTGTTCAAACAGGGTGACATTGAAGTCGGCTCCGTCAACGGACCCACCATCAACTCCCTGGAGACCTTGCAGGTCACAATTCCCTGGACTCCCACAGTCTTGGGGCAAACCTTCCTCTATGGCAAGGTTGTCCTCGCTACTGACGAAATCCCTCA
The DNA here is from genome assembly GCA_964292625.1 of uncultured bacterium. Classification (GTDB taxonomy): domain Bacteria; phylum Cloacimonadota; class Cloacimonadia; order Cloacimonadales; family Cloacimonadaceae; genus Syntrophosphaera. The sequence goes on along the minus strand of CAXYWN010000064.1, from coordinate 3,620 downwards.
AAACAATCAGACAGGCAATCTCACCGTTGAAGTGATGGAATCAGGCTTGCTGGTTGTCGAAATTGGCCATGGCACCAGCACCAATACCACCACTGGCGCCCCTGCACCTTATGGTACCTGGTACAGGGCCTTCCGTCAGCAATTACTGTATAGAGCCGACGATTTCTATGCTGCCGGCGCAGCGCCTGGGCTCATTTCTGCACTTGCTTTCAACGTGCAGAGCCTGGACACCTGCTCACCGATGCCGAATTACACTATTCGCATCAAGAATACCGATCAGGTAACTCTTGGCACCACCTTCGAAGTGGGCGAATATACCACAGTGTGGCATAGCGATTCATTTATGCCCACCACTGAATGGAACCTTCATACCCTTATCGCGCCTTACTTATGGGATGGAGCTTCAAATCTGCTCATCGATATTACAACCGACATGGTTGGAACCTATACTCATAATGCTCTGAGCTTTTTAAGCTCCACCTCCTATAACAGCTCCCTGCGTTTCAATAGTGACTCTGCCAATGGCAGCACCGGAACCACAGGTAGCACCGCTACGCAGCTTTCCAATGCCCGCTTCTTCCTCTCTGTGGAAGATATGGGTAGCCTTAGCGGCGTAGTTACCACTGCCGGAGCTCCTCTGGGCGGTGCACAGGTCGATGTGGTCGGCACTGTCTTCCACACCACTTCCACTGCTGATGGCAGCTACACCCTGCCTTTCGTTCCAGTGGGAACTCAGACTGTGGCAGCCACCAAACACGGCTACAATGTGGTTACTCACAGCGTAAACATCGTTGAAGATGAAACCACTACTCAAAACTTCGCACTTACCCTGCTGCCCCAGGTGACCGTCACCGGCCGCATCGTCGGCAGCGACCAACCTTCCGTGGGTATCGCCGCAGCGACCATATCCCTCAGCGGATATGATCCCTACTCGGCCACAACCAATGCCAGCGGTCAGTTCTCCATCCCCAACGTGTATGCCAGCCAGACCTACCAGTATGTGGCTGTAGCGACGGGATATCAGAACGCCACCGGTCAAGCCGTGGTAGGTACTGTTAATCTGAATATGGGCGACATCATCGTCAACGAGATGGCGTTCCCTCCGTTTGGCGTTGTTGCCAACGAAAACACAGACTTCACCCAGGTCAACGTTACCTGGCAAGCTCCCAACCCCGGTGCCGCTGGGATTACCCAAGACTTTGAAGGCACCGCCTTCCCGCCCACCGACTGGACGCAGGTTATTACCAATACCGCAGCCGGAGCACTTGGTGTATTACCCACTTGGTGCGCAGTCGGAACAGTCGCCCTGGATCCTCCCGTGCCTCCGCATGGTGGAGCTACTCAGGCTGGCTTATGGTGGGAATATGCCCATCAGGATGAATGGCTGATCACTCCGCAATTCACCTGCCCTGGCGGCGCCAGCGTCGATTTCTGGGGTTATGTATTCCATGGCAGCCCCAACGGCGATCACTACTATGTCAAGGCCTCCACAGACAACGGCAGTTCCTGGACCACCTTGTGGGATGCCAGCACGCTAACTGGCGGCTGGAACCACTATGCCACCCCGATCAGCATTGATCTCAGCGCCTATGCCGGCCAACCGATCAAGCTTGCCTGGCAGGCCATCGATGGTGACGGACAGGGCCTCTGGTATGTCTGGTTCATCGATGACATAGCCATCGGCAGCCCCGGTCAAATGATCAGCTTCCCGTCCAGCGAGTTCACCACTCGCAGCGCTTCCGGCAACGGCTTCGCGATCAACCGCAACGTCAGCCCCGGTCTTCCCACCAGCCGCGCAATGGTGGACAACCCCAAAATTCAGGAACCCGTAATACAGGTTCTCACTCCCAGTAATCCCGACCGTGTGATTCTGGGCTACAAGGTCTATCGTCTGCTTGCTGCCAATCAAAGCAACGAATCACTGTGGACGACACTGACCCCCACCAACATCACCCCCACCAACTACACCGATGCCACTTGGGGTCCCCTGCCTTCCGGCGTTTATAAGTATGCCGTCAAAGCAGTCTATACAAACAACGTGCTGTCCAATGCCGCCTTCTCTGGAGAAATCCACAAGGGCATGATGGGCATCCTGGCTGGAACAGTGACCGAATTCGGCACCAACCTTCCAGTCGCTGGAGCCACCATCACTGCTGGAGAGTACAGCGGAACCTCAAACGCAACGGGCGCATATTCCTTCGGCGTCTATGCCGGCACCTACGCAGTCACCTGCGTCAAACCCGGTTATCAGACAACGAGCCAGGCCGGCGTGACCATCGTCGGACTGCAGACCACCACCCAAAACTTCGTAATGACCGAAATCACCCTTCCTCCAGGCGCGGTGCAGGCTGTTGAAGCCAGCCCCAGCGTGGTAAACGTTACCTGGATGGAGCCTGGCACCGGCGGTGGTGAATGGATCCACTATGATAGTGGTGAAAACACCGACAGCATCGGAACAGGCAGCGCGGCCGACTTTGACGTCGCCATCCGCTATCCTGCTTCTGCTCTCACCGAGTATGCTGGAATGAGCCTCTATGCCGTCAAAGTGTGGCCCGCCCAAGCCGGAACCTTCGCTGTCCGTGTCTGGACAGGTGGAACTCCGACCGCTCCGGGTCCCATGGCTGTCGATCAGGCCTTCACTCCTGCACCATTGGATGCATACAACACAGTAATGCTGACCGAACCGGTTACCATCACTGGAAGCGAAGAACTGTGGTTCGGCTACCGCTGCAACGTTAGCACTGGCTATCCTGCCGGTGTTGATGGCGGTCCTGCCGACAACGGTTTTGGTAACATGATGTATTTCCAAGGCGTCTGGGACACCTTGATAGGCTTGGCCCCGAGCCTCGACTACAACTGGAACATCCAGGGCTATGTCGGATACTCCGCTCCTACCCAGGCAGCCGAAATCACTCCGATCAGCCTCAAGTCCGCCTATCCTGGACAGAATGAGACCAACGACCGCGCCCTCACGGGTTACAAGGTCTGGCGTCTGCTGCAAGGCCAGGAAAACAACCAAACCGCGTGGACCGAACTCACTACGACCGCCATCTCTGCCACAGCCTGGCAGGATAGCGGCTGGAACGACGTCGCCGACGGAACCTACAAATGGACCGTGAAAGCGATCTACACTGGCGGAGCCGAATCGACTCCCGCCTTCTCCAATCCTCTGCCCAAAATCACTCAGATCGGCACCATCGCCGGTATCGTCCGCAACCCGCAGAACGCTCCCATCATGGGCGCAACTGTTACCTGCGGCACCGTAACCGCCACCACCAATGCCTCCGGCGCTTACAGCATGCAAGTTCAGGCTGGCACCCACAGCGTCACCGCCAGCGCGGCAAGCTATGCCCCTGCCACCCAAACCGGAGTGATAGTTGTCACAGGACAAACCACCACCGTCAACTTCCAGCTGGCTGCCAGTCTGGATTTGCTGGTCGATGGTTTTGAAACCTACCCGAACTTCGTCATCGCCTTTGCCCCCTGGACACTGGTGGACGTTGATCAGAGCACAACCTTCGGTATGACTGGTACAGCTTGGGATAATGCCTACGCGGCCCAGGCCTTCATCATCATGAATCCCACAGCCACCGTGCCTCCCATCGCCGATGCCGGTGCCA
>CAXYWN010000063.1:0-9920 GCA_964292625.1 uncultured bacterium | reverse complement strand
GGTGAAGCCGGGCGTGCCCTTTTCCACGATGAAGCAAGAGCAGCCTCGCGCGCCCCTGGACCTGTCTGTCATCGCAAAAACCGTGTAAATTCCAGCCTCGCCACCGTTTGTAATCCACTGTTTGGTGCCGTTCAGGATGTAATGGTCGCCTTCCTTGCGGGCGGTGGTTTCGATCGCTCCGGCGTCTGATCCGGCGTTAGCTTCAGTGAGGGCAAAAGCTGCGAGCTGTTCTCCGGCCGCGATTTGGGGCAGATACTTTTTCTTCTGCTCTTCCGAGCCGGAGATCGAGATTGGATACAGTCCCAGGCCGGTGGCCCCAAAGGCCAGCGCGATGCCCGCGTCAACGGTGCAAAGCTCTTCCGTAACCACCACCAGGTCTGTCACCTTGCCGCTGATTCCGTCGTATTCCTCCGCCACCAGAATGGCGAAAAGGTCACTTTGGCGCATTACTTCCACTATATCCCAGGGGAAAATCCCTTCCTCGTCGTATTTTTCGGATAGCGGGCGCATTTTTTCCTCGGCGATACGCCGGGCAATCTCCCGCATTTCGATCTGATCATCATTGAGAAAGTAATTCATATCATAACTCCTTGAAAACTATCGTTTATACATATTGAGCAACGTTTTTGGGTTCGCGCTGAAGCGTCAAGAAAAATCTGTAAGGCCTTAATTTGTAATCAGCAGTTTACCCTGTTGACTCGCTCCGGACAGTTTAACAGAATAGAGATATATCCCCGCCGGAAGGCCATTCAGGCTGAAAGAATTCTCCCCTTTGTCCAGTCGTCGGGTCTGGACCAGTTGTCCCTTAACGTTATAAAGAAGAAACTCAAGCGCTCCACCGGCTCCTGATTCCACCCGCAGAGCGGTTCCGATGGGCAGGGGATTGGGATAGACAGCGATGCGCGGGGCCGCAATCAGGTCATCTTCCACGCTGGTGTTTTCCGGCGCGACCATGATGTCCGAACTGGCCATCCCGACCTCGTAAGTACTTAGGAGCGTGAAGTCCAGACCATAGAGGCGCACCAGCGAATTCGAGGCCCAGTTTTGCTTCAGCAGCGCAATCAAGCTGGAATTTCCAGAAACCTGAGAAGCCTCATAGTTCAGAGGGTTCAGCGCGCCATGCTGCAGGGTATGAGAATCCGCGTCATAGCTGTATAGCGCGGTTCCATTGCCCTCCCCGATATATCCGGTTCCGGCTGCGCTGATCCACAGTGAACCGGGATTTCCGCCCACATTCAGGCGTTGAATCCGCTCCAGGTTGTTCAGATCGAAAATATCCAGCTTGCCCTGCAAATCGCTCCAGTTTCCGGTGCAGGATACGTGCAGATATCCTCCCCGGATCTTGGCGAATTGTGGGTTTGTCCATGTGGGCACAGTTTCCGCGACAGAAAAGGATAGCAGGTCGATCACGCTTACCGAACTATTTGCATAGTTGCTACTGTAGCCTCCGGTATTACAGACGAAGAGCCGGTTTCCGTCCGAACAGAGTCCTTCCGGCGCCACGCCCACGCTGAGCGATCCCACCACGGAATTGCTCTGCAGGCAGATTTTATACACCCTGTCCGTGAATAGGCCAGTCACATAGAGGAATTCCCCCACTTTTAGCACATCGTAGGGATTGGAGGAAGCCGCCACTGGAATGTAGCGGATTAGCGCTCCGCTGGCTCGGTCCAGCACCTGGATCGCGTTGTCGCCGGAACAGGCAATATAGATGTGTTCTGCGTCCATATCCATCAGATTGGGGGTCAGGCCGAGCTGGGCGAAAGAGTTGTTCACGCTTCCGCTCTGCGTATCGATGCGGGAAAGGGTGCGGGAAACCGAATTGATCACAAAGATCTCCGCGGAAAAAAGCGCCGATACTATCGAAAGCAGGGCCAGGGCAGCCAGAAGTGGTTTGAATTTGGTCATAACGTTCACCTTATTCTTTGTTTTTTGAACAGGGATCGCGCTACCAGCTCGGGCGCTCGCATAATCCGTGCAAGTTTTCCCGAATCAGAGGCAGGTTTCCTGGCTCGCGGCGGCCTTTAATCTGGTCCGGCCTTCCCGCGTCTTTTACGCAGTGACAGGACTGGCCATATTTGCCGCATACAGTGGCGGTTACCGCTCCCGCTTCTCACGGGATTCTCTTTTACCTATATGTAGCACCATCTATTCTTAATTCCCATTATCCTGGCCTGGCCCTTTGTGTCAATCGCAAAATCGTCGTCCTATCCAAGGCTTGGATTCCGGGATTTGGGGGACTTCGTTAAATTACACTGAATGGCAGGATTGCGGCTGGCAGAGCAAAAATCTGGCTCTCGTTCGGATCGAGTGGATAAAAGAACAGAATTAACCTACTTAATACCTTGCTTCTGGCTCATTCGCAACTGCTCCGCTTCCCTTAGACTTCCCGTGGAAGCCAGGAGTGGTGTTCGGGGAGCAAAGTGGGGGTGAGTGAGCCAGAAGCAAGGGAGAGAGAAGATTGGCGATATTCTGAGCAGTTACCCACTTAATTTTAAAGTGAGCCGCTAAAATTACCTGTTTAGCCCTCTTTGCTCGAGGCAGGGAAAAAGTGTATCAGGGAGGACCCACAAGCCATTTTTGGCTGATGGGCTTGTTTAAAATTGCAGCTGCGCAACTGTCAGGAACGGGGTGGATTTGGGGGAGCTCTGAAGTGGAAAAAACCAGGGAGGCTTGAAACATCAACCGGAGATTATTCCGGTTTCATTTGAGGAAAGAGGATTACTTCTTTGATGGAGTCGTTTTCGGTGAGCAGCATCACCAGGCGGTCGATCCCGATACCGAGCCCGCCCATGGGGGGCATACCATATTCGAGTGCCTCGAGGAAATCTTCATCGACTGGATTCGCCTCTTCGTCGCCGAGGGCGCGGAGAGCGGCCTGGGCCTCAAGCCGGGCGCGCTGGTCGAGGGGATCGTTGAGTTCGCTGAAAGCGTTGGCAAATTCGTGTCCTGAGATGCTGAGTTCAAAGCGGTCGGCCAGGAGAGGGTTGTCGCTCTTAGCTTTGGCCAGGGGCGATATTTCCTTGGGATAATCAATCACAAAGGTGGGCTGAATCAGCTTTTCTTCAACATATTCTTCAAAGATGAGGGAGATAAGCTTTCCGACTCCGGCCCCGGGTGGGATCTCAATCTTCCGTTCACGGCAAAAGGCTGTCGCCCTGTCCAAATCCATATCCGAGAGATCGATCCCGGCATGTTGGGCGACCAAGGCTGTCATTGGGGCGCGGGTAAAGGGTTTTTCCAGATCGATTTTGTGTCCGCGGAAAAGGAATTCCTTCTGGCCGAGGATGTCGTGGGCGAGGTGGCGGATGAGCTTTTCAGTCAGATCCATCATGCCGTCCAGATCGGAATACGCCTCATAGAGCTCGAGCATGGTGAATTCGGGATTGTGGACGCTGTCCATGCCCTCGTTCCGGAAATCCTTGCCCATTTCATATACTTTTTCGAAGCCACCCACGATAAGGCGTTTCAGATAGAGTTCCGTGGCGATTCTGAGATAGAGGTCCACATCCAGCGTGTTGTGATGAGTGATGAAAGGACGGGCGTTGGCGCCTCCGTAGAGGGGCTGCAGCACAGGGGTTTCGACCTCTGTGAAGCCGCGGGCGTCCAGAAAGGCGCGGATGGCGGAGACGATCTTCGCACGGCGGATGAAAACCTGGCGGTGCGAGGGGTTGAGCAGCAAATCCAGATAGCGTTTGCGATAGCGGAGCTCGATGTCGGAAAATTCGTCGTAGCGGATGGTTTTTCCATCCACCACCTTTTCCTTGACGGCTGGCAGAGGACGCAGGTTTGTAGCCAGAAGCCGCACGTGGACTACTCTGAGGGAGTATTCCCCGGCCTGGGTGTTAAAGAGAGTCCCGCGTAGCTGGACGAAATCGCCGGGATCGCAAAGCTTGAAAAGCTCGTAGTTCTCTTCCCCGACAAGATTTTGGGCCACATAGACCTGAATCCGGCCGCTGGCGTCCTCAATATTCCCAAAGCCCAGTTTTCCCTGCCGGCGCATGGCCACCAGGCGTCCCGCGAGCGTTACTTCGCGCTCGGAGGCGATCCATTCTTCCTGGTTTTTGAGCACCTCAGAAACGAGGTTGCTGCGCTCTGATTTAACCGGATAAGGATCAATCCCCGCGGCGTGAAGCTTGGCCAGCTTCTGTTTACGCAGTTGAATGAACTGGTTGTCTTTGGGCTGCATCTATGGGATTAAAGATCTTTGAAGGGATTGTCGTTCGTGGGAGTCACTTTCTGGTTGGCATAACGGCGCCATTCTTCATCGGTGCGGGACCTTCCGCGGCGGGAGGGGCGGCTGGGATCCCAGTCTCCGCGTGGTTCGCGGTGATCATCCATGCGGCGGCGGGTTTCAACAACCTCTCCGGGCTGGCGATCGGTGTAATCTAAAGTGAGGCGGTGGCTTTCGCGGTCGATAGCGGTGACCATCAGCTCAATCTCGTCTCCGGACTTGAAATCGTCCTTGTCCCGGACCCGGGAGCGGGGAAGCAGCCCAGTGATTCCTTCGGCAATGGAGACAAAGACGCCAAAATTGGTGGCGCTTTCGACCTTGCCTTTGAAAGGAGTCTCAATCTTGACGATATCGTCGATCTGATCCCAAGGATCGGGCTGGAGGGCACGCAGGGAAAGGGAAATCTTCTGGGTGTCGGGATCAATCCTCAACACCTGGACCTCCACGAAATCACCTTCTTTGTGGACTTCGCGGGGATGAGCGATATTGCGGTTGCGGCTCATTTCAGAGATAGGGATGAGGCCTTCCACGCCGGGTTTCATCTCGGCAAAGGCGCCAAAATTGTGGAGACGGAGGATGCGGCAGTTGATCGTGTCGCCTTCCTTGATCTCTTTAACAAGCTGTTCAAAGGGGTTTTCCATCAGGGCTTTCAGAGAAAGCGATAACTTTTCGCCCTTGATATCCAGTATCTTTACTTCAATTTCCTGTCCCTGTTTCAAGACGTCCTGAGGCTTCACAACGTGTTGCCAGGCAATCTCGGAAACGTGCATCAGGCCTTCGATCTCGCCAATATCGACGAAGGCGCCGAAACTGGTCATGCGGACCACTTTGCCCGGGACAACGTCACCAATATGGAGTTTTTCGAGGGCGGCAGCCCTTTTCTCCATTTCATCGGCTTCCATCAGCTGACGGTGGGAAACAACCACGCGGCGGCAATTTTCGGAACATTCGATCACGAGAAAATCCATGGACTTGCCGATGTAATCGGCATTTTGATCACCGCCCCGCAGAGATATCTGGGAAATGGGGCAAAAAGCACGGGCGCCGAGGACATCGACGTTGAACCCGCCCTTGGTGACGGCGTAAACTTTGCCGGAGACCGGGATTTTGCGCTCGAAAGCGTCGAGCAGTGATTGCTTGTCCACATATTGCTTGGTAAGGCTTTTACCGATGACAAATCCCTGTTCGTTGCTGTCCACGATGAAACCTTTCAGTTTATCGCCTATGGCGTAGGGCAGTTCATTCTTGTCATCGACATATTCGCCGACTTCGGCATACGCATCGAATTTCCCACCCAGGCTCAGGATTATGTGATGATCGCTGATACTGATGATTGGGGCTTCGACTACGTCGCCCTTATTAAATTCCGCTGTGGTTTGGAAAGATTCTTCAAGCAGGCGAAGATATTCTTCCCGCATTTCTTTAATAGCAGCCTTGCTGCTGGTTTCACGCACCTTGTCTGACATAAGTATCTCCTAACGACATTTCAGAAAGCCCACATTTTCTGTACTGCCTTTTTTGTAAAGGATTTTTATCGGAACAGGCTGCAAAAGCCTTGCAGGAAGCGTGAATACCTGCCCCAAAAAGAGCTTTTGGCAAGGGGATCAAAAAATGGACTTGACTAATTTCTTTCCTGCATATTAAATGGTTGAAAAGATGAATTTAGGAGAAAAATTGAGCAATCTCCACCACCTTGTTTACCAGAGCTATATTCAGCAGATGCACAAGTTTTGCCAGTATCCGCTTTTGGCGCAGAGACTTCGGTCTGCGGAGTTTGGCACGCGCGTCCGCATCCTGGCCATCGGCAAGGCGGCTTGGAAAATGGCTGCCGTGAGTGTGAAAACCCTGGCTGAACGGGGGATCACTGCCGAAGGGCTGGTACTTACCAAACCGGAACTGAGCCACGGGCCCATTCCCGGACTGGCTATACTTTTCGGCGGACATCCCCTCCCAAATTCCGACAGCCTGGCTTCCGGCGCCGTAATCGCTGCCTGGCTGAAAACTCTGCGTGCCAAAGACGACCTTCTCATCCTGCTTTCTGGAGGCAGTTCCGCACTGTTCGAACTCCTTCCCGAAGGTAGCGACCTGGCCAAATTGGCCGCGGAAAACAAACGCCTGCTCAAAAGCGGCAAAGACATCGCCGCGATCAACCGGGAGAGGTCGGAACTCTCTCTGGTCAAGGGCGGCAAGGCACTGGAGCTCACCAAGGCCCGCAAAATCCAGATCTACGCAGTTTCGGATGTGGAAGACAACGATCCCTGGGTGCTCGGTTCAGGACCCTTTACGCCTATTGAGCCTGGCCGGCAGACAGAGCTTGGCTGGCGTTTCAAACTTGGCACAAAAAGCATTGACTACAGCTTTGTGGGCGATAATCAGAGCTTTCGCGAGCTCCTCGCGGACAACTTGCGTGAACAGGGTTTCCGGGTATTGGTGGAAGATTCTTTCCAGAGCGTGTCCCTGCCCAAACTGGCCGATCAGATCAAGGAAATTCTGCGTCAGGCTCACAGCCCGCGCTACCAACTGCGCCCTCCCTTCATCAAGATTATGGGCGGAGAAAATCCGCTGAAAGTCAGCGGAAATGGCCTCGGAGGACGCTGCAGCCATTTGGCCTTGCTGCTGGCCCGTTATCTGGCCCGGCAGGAAGACACCGCTGTCTTTTGCTTTGCCACCGATGGCTGCGACAACGTTTGCGGCAACGGCGGCGCCTGGGCGGACAGCAATACCGCATCCATACTTAAGGAGGCTGGGATCAATCTGGTGTCTGCCAAGAAAGATTTCGACAGCTATTCCGCCCTCAAAGCCATCAACCACCTGCTTCCTGCCCCGCTTTTGGCCACCAATGTTAACGACATCTTTCTCCTCAGCGTTGGCTACAACCTGGAAAATCCCAATCCTTCCAAAGACCGGGATGCGCTGGACATCTTTGATATACTGGACTGATTTCGTGCTGCGCAGATGAGGAAGACAGCCTTACTCTTTACCCTGCTTCTGGCCTTGGGCCAAATGTTGCTGCTGGCGCAGGCGGAAAACGGACTTCCTCCTGTAAACGCTCCCGCGGATTCGCTGCTGCAAAACACCGCCCGGGAGGATTCACTTTTCTATGCCGCAGACAGCCTGTTTTACAATCACGCGCAGGAACTAATCCGCCTCTATGGCAACACCAACATCCGGTATCAGGGCTTTGAAATTAGCAGTGATTCGCTGTTGGTGGACCTCAAAAACAAACGCGCCTTCAGCCAGGGTAACACTGTGATGCAGGACGGCGACCAGATTATTCTGGGGGACGACGTCTCCTACGATATTGAAAGCCAGACTGGAACGATGTCCGGCGGAATCAGCCGGATGGAAAAGAGCTACTATACCGGCGAGGAGATCCGCAAAATCAGCGACCTGGCCTATGATGTGGATAACGGCAGTTTCACCACCTGCGAGAACGCAGAACCGGATTTCTGGTTCACCGCCAAAAAGCTGCGCATCTACCGGGGTGACAAGATTGTGGGTAAACCCGTGATTGCCTATGTGAACCACCTTCCGGTGTTCTTTTTTCCCTTCATCGTGATACCGCTTCAGAGCGGACGCAAGCCGGGTTTCCTGATTCCTCAGCCCGGTTATAACACCTATGACGGAAAGTTCTTCCGCGATATCGCCTGGTACTATCTTTACAAGGATTACGCAGACCTGATCCTGAGCCTGGACATCTACGAACGGACGGGCTGGCGCGCGGAACTGCAGTTGGACTATCTGCGCCGCTATCTGCTGAACGGCAACCTCAACACGGCTTTTCAGAGAAGGCAGGGCGGCGCCCAAACCTTCAACGACTGGTCTCTGCGCTTCACTCATCATCAGGAACTGGGCAACCGGGCCACTTTCGACGCGAACGTGGATTTCGTGAGCAACAAACGCATCTGGGAAGGCAGCTCCGATATCGACGAAAGCCTGGCCCAGACAGTAACTTCCTCACTTTCCTATCGCCAGCCGCTGCTGGGCTCGTATCTGAATGTCGGCGCTTCTTACACCGAGGACCTGATCAACGACCGGGCCAACGTTTCTCTGCCCTCCGCCTCTTTCGCCCTGCCCACCCGGCCGGTCTATGAACTTTTTTACAAGCCGGAACGTAGTCCCGACGCTTGGTGGAGCAACATCAATTACAGCTATAATCTCCGCCTGGATCACGCCGGCAGTCTCTATTCCAGCGATCGCTACTTTATGGATTACATCTGGGACAACCGTTTTGAACCGGCGGATTCCAGCCTCGCGGTTCAGCACAATTTCGGGATCAAACAGCAGTTGGGACTTTCCTACAATTGGAAAGCTTTCGGCTGGCTGGGCCTGCAACACGGACTCAGATACAACGAAGCTTGGTTCGACCGAGATAAAAACGGTGCTCAACTGGTACGCGGAAACGACTACAACGCCTATACAAACGCCAATTTCAACATCTACGGAATTCATAATTATAAGAAAGGCTGGCTTAAATCCGTCCGTCACATCCTCACCCCCAACGCCGGGATTAGCTTCAACCCTGATTTCACGGCCAATTCCCGCTTCTATAGCTTCGGCGGGATTGGGCTGATCAATTCGGACTCGTCGGCTAACCTGAATCTCTCTCTGGATCAGAAGTGGCAGATTAAATATGGCAAAGATGACCGCAAGATCAACGACGTTTTCAGCCTCAACAGCAGAAGCTCGGCGAATCTGCTCAACCAATCCAGGCCTTTTGAGACCATTTCCCACACAGCCGCTTTCCGTCCCGGCAGCTTCAATCTGGGCAGTTTTCGCCTGCCCGGCACCAAAGTGCGGCTGGAGGGTCTGTCGCTGGCCTATTCATCCCAATACAGCCTGAGCCACAGTCCTTATGGGATGAGTTTCAACGACTTGAAAATAGCAAATCAGTATTTCTCCCAATCTTTTACCTTCACAGGCTCCGCGCCCTATCAAAACTATTTCAGCAAGGAGAAAAACCGTATCTTCGATCCCTATCAGTCCTTGGACAGCCTCCAAACGATGGCTCAATCAGCTTCTTCCGCTTCCTCCACAAACACCTGGCGGATCTCGGTCTCCCACGATCTGAGCTCCACAGCGAACCTGTTCGATCCCGGCTCTCAAAACCTGCGTCTGGATACCTCTTTTAAGATCACCCAGAATTGGAGCCTGTCCTATGGCAGCTATTTCAACCTGAAAACCGGCGAAATGCTTTCTCAGACCGTGCGCGTATCCCGCGACCTGCATTGCTGGAAGCTGGATCTCAGCTACACCCGCCGCAACGACTACTGGGAATACAAGGTTGCCCTCTTCAACCTTGCCCTGCCAGACGCGCTGAAGTTCCAAACCAGTGACAGCAAAAGTTTTTAACCGGGCCGTATTCCTGGATCGCGACGGCTGCCTGAGTCCCGATGAATTCGGCTATGTCTCCGATCCCTCGATCTACGAGATTTATCCCTACACCGGCGAGGCGCTCCGGCTGCTCCGGTCCTTGGGCTTTCTGCTCATCCTCGTCACCAACCAGTCTGGCATCGCTCGCGGTTATTTCGATATGGCGGCTTTGAGCCGGGTCCACGCTCAAATGAACAAACTCCTGGCCGCGGAAAAAGTTAAGCTGAACGGCTTGTATTATTCGCCCTATTATGCAGGCGGCAAAGTGGCGCCTTACAATGTTCAGCACGAGGACCGCAAACCAGGACTGGGA
>CAXYWN010000062.1:0-9950 GCA_964292625.1 uncultured bacterium | reverse complement strand
GGTACAGCTTCAAGGAAAGCGACATCGATGTGATGATCGGCGCCGGAGGCATTTTCGCCCACGCCGGCAATCATCTGCAATGCGCCCTGATCATGGCCGACGCGATTCGCCCCAAGGGGATCACGGAACTCTGGATCGACCGCGATTTCGTCACTCCGCACCTCGGAGTTCTGAGCGACAGCGCCCCCCAGATTACGCGGGAGCTGCTCAAAAGCCGCTGCATCGAGAAACTGGCCGTCCACATCTCCCCCGTGTTCAATCTGAAAGAGCGTAAAACCCTGATGAGCATTGAAGTCAACTCCGCTCAAAAGACCCAGACTTTCGACATCTTGCCGGATACATTTCTCTATCTGCCGGCGGGTGCCAAGACCCTCAGGATAATCCCCAGCAAATACGGCAAACTCAGTTGCAAAGAGGATATGAGCAATTTCGAAACCGATCTTCCCGTGATTATCGACACTCGTTTGGAACCCGCCAGCCATTGCCGTGAGGTGGAAAAAGCGATGAACATCTATCCGGATAGCTCCGAATTTATCCAGGCTCCCGAGCCACAGCAGTTGGCTCTGCCCCTGGAAAAAGGAGACTGGCTGAGACGGGTGGATCTCCCCTACGCGGGCGACATCAACTTCAGCGAAGGCGATACGGTGCAGCCTGACGACACGGTGGCAGTGAACCGCTTCAACCCGCCCCGGCTCTACATCATTGCCGGTTTGGGCCAATACAAGGATCTGAGCCAGGATGATATCCGCGCGGCATTGAAAGTTCAGCCGGGCGACAAGCTCGAGGCGGATGAAGTTTACGCTGCTCTCCCAAGTTGGATCAAGCCGCAGGGTGGCGCCCGGGGAACCCGTAAAATACAGTCGCCGGTGCGTGGCAAGATCGAGTATATAGACGAACACACTGGCATTATCGTGGCTTCGGAGATTCAAGACTATTCCGGACGGCCTCTGATCGTGAAATACGCCGAGAAGCTGATGCTCAAGCCCAAACGCGCCTCGCGCTACCTAACGAAGATGAAGGGCGATTTCGTTTATCAGGGTGAACTGGTGGCCCGGCGGCTGGAAAAAACCCCAGACGGCGGTATGCCTGTTCTGCTCAAAGCTCCAGGCACCGGGACGATTACCGACATCGATGCAGAGGCCGGCACGCTCACCATCACCTACCTTCACCAGCCCATGGAATTTCACTCCCACGTGAACGGATTAGTGAAGAACGTGGTGCCGGGCCAGAGTTTGGAGATCTCCTACCAGGGGACCAAACTGGAAGGACAAATCGCTTTCGGACGCGATTGTCACGGCGCTTTTAAGGTCATTGATCCATCCGGAGAAACTGGGGATGTTCAGGATAAGATTGTCGCCCTGACGAACCCACCTACGCGGGAAACCCTGAAAAACCTTGCCGTTAAAGGCGTTCGGGGAGTTGTCTGTTACGCGATGGATGCCTCTGAACTGACCTCATGGCTGGGTTATGAACCGGGAGTGATCAACACCGGCAACGAAGATCTGCCGCTTACAATTTTGATCCTGAAAGGCTTTGGCACGCAACCGATGCCAGCCGTCATCCAAAACGACCTGGCCAAACATGACTTTGCCTATCTGAATCCCCATACCCGTATCCGGGCTGGCGTGGTGCGGCCTTTCCTCTGTTTCTGAGCGTGCTACCACTGGATTGATTTTAAAATAGACTTACCCGGCTGAAAAGCGTGTGTCAAATAGATTCTTTTTGGTGTGTTGGCATCTCAGCAATGCTCAGAAAGCAGTGAGAATCAGACTTTGCTTTAAGCAGTTTATACGTTGTTGATTTTATGCTACAATGATAGAGAGAAAAATGAAAATCATCCTTGACAGCAATTGGCGCATCATTTATTCAGTTAAATAGATATATATAATGTCATATTTGAGGTGACCGATGTCTAATTTTAGTTTTTTACAGGAAAAAGTCATTGGCAATTGTATGTTGCAACCTTCAGAGGGGTTGCGGGTTTCGCAAGAAAAGCAAGGAGGCTGGGCATTACCTGTAAGTCCCCTCCTAAACACCTGTGATTTTCAATATCACAAACATTTTAATAAGGAGATCAAATGAAAAGACTTGTTATCCTACTGTCTATCCTGATTTCATTTGCGTGCGCGTATGGCGCACTTTTGAATGAAGGATTCGACGGTACTGCCTTCCCGCCGGCCGAATGGACATCACCGGCAACTTCGTGGATAAGAAACACAGCAACCCCACATTCCTCGCCGGCCAGTGCAAGATGCGGCTATAGCTCTGGCACCTGGTGGCTGGTAACGCCCAAGCTAAAACCCACTGATGGGGCAAACACCCTAACTTTCTGGTATAAGGATTACTCCTCATCATCAGTATGGGATTCAGATGATGAATATACCCATGTTTTGGTATCCACAAGCACGGACTTCTCTGAAGCAACGATATTGTGGACAGGCGATTATCTCGATTTTACCGATGCATGGCAACAGGCCACCATACCTTTGTCAGCTTACAACGACACAGAGATCTACATCGCCTTCCAACATATCGCCACAGGCGGTAATTATCACTATATTGACGACGTAACTGGAGTGGATTTAGCTCCTTTCAGCACTCCGCCCAATCCGGCCACGGTAGTATCTCCTGCCAACGGCGCCAATGGAATTGACATCATCCAAACCCTCAACTGGGCAAGTGGCGGTGGCGGTCCGGAGAATTATGACGTCTATTGTGGCACCGACCCGGTTGCTATGTTCGGGACCCCAGTGAGCCCCTTGCAAATCGGAACGACCTTTGACCCTGATTTGCAATATGGCCTAACCTACTACTGGGCTGTCAACCCTCACAACATCAATGGTTGTGCCTATGCAGATCCCACAGGCATCGTGCCATGGTCTTTCACGACGATGCCCAACCCCATCCTCACACCACCCACTGTTCAAGATTTCAGTACCTTCCCCCCCCTGAACTGGACCCGCTGGAATGGCTTGCTGGCCGATCCCAGCTCCCTCACAACTGCAACAAGCGGTTGGGTTGCGGACGGATTTGGCAATGTTGGCACAACCGGTGCCGCCAGGGTCAATATTTATGGAACAAGCGTCCGTTATTGGCTCGTCACTCCGCCCATTGACCTGAGCGCCGCCAAAGCCAACTATCAGCTTGAGTTTGACCTCGCCCTGACTAAATTTGGAAACACAAACCCACCCGATGGAACCTGTCTTGACGACAAGTTCGCAGTGGTTATATCCACTGACAACGGTGCCACTTGGTCTTCCGTCAATACCCTGCGTCAGTGGGATATGGCTGGTTCACCCTATGTGTTTACCGCCATTCCACCAACAGGACAGACAGTGGCTATCCCCCTGACAGGATACACAGGGCTGGTAAAGATCGGTTTTTACTGCGAATCGACCGTTACTGGAAATGGAGACAACGATCTATCCATCGATAATATGTATGTGCGGGAAGCCCCCACTTCTGCCGAATTCACAATTACTCCCACCAGTTGGGATTATGGACAGGTGGATACTGCAACCAGCGCCACAAAAGAGTTCCTGATCTCCAACACCGGAAGCGGAACCCTGACTATCCAGTATCCTGAGATCACCGAGGGAATGGCATATTTCACCATAACCGACCAGGTGGACGCTCTGCAAATCAATGCCGGCGATCCTCCCCAGAGTTTCACAGTGAAATACCAACCCACAGCGGTCGAAACGAACAACGGAACAATCACCATCATCGATGACCTTGGCAGAGTCGCCCGTACTGTTTCACTTACGGGAGAAGGCTATGCCCGCCCTGCCGGTTCCACTTGTGATAACCCCTATCCCGTCACTCTACCTCTGACCGGCTTCACTGGTGATACCGGCCTGTATGGAGACGATTATGAAAGCGGCTGGGTCAATCCCTCATTTAGTTATCTGGGTGGTGACGACATGGTGCTGCAATTCACACTTGATGGCCCGAGCACGCTGCAGGGTACCCTGACAGCCCTAACAGGCGATTGGGTAGGAATGTGTGTAGTAAATACATGCCCCGATCCGGTTAACCCGGCTCCTGTCTTCGCCTCTGCCGGTTCTTCTTCAGGTACAGTGGCTAATATGAACAGCGCTGAATTGCCGGCTGGAAGCTACTTCCTGATTATCTCCACCTGGCCTACGCCCCAGTCTTTCCAGTTTAGTCTGGATCTGGCCGCCATCCCAGTTTCCCAGGATCCCATCATGACCATCACTGAAGATTATTGGGACTACGGCGTGGCCTTCCTCGGATTGAGCAATTGCACCCCGCATACCTTCACGGCAACTAACACCGGGAAGGGAATCATTACCATAGGGGCACAACCCGTCATCTCCGACCCCGCCAACTTCAGCATCATCGGCGACACCAATCAGTATCCCATCACCCTTGGCGCTAATGCTTCTGCAGACTGGACGGTGAAATTCCATCCAACAGTGCTATGTGGTGAGAAGATCGCCACCATGACCATAATGGACGACATGAAGAGAAATATCACGTTGGTCTCACATAATGAGTCCGATGTGGGTTTCTCCTTCACCAAGAGTCTCAATGGCCAGACGGTATCTGCCAAACAAGCTGTCCTGACTGAAAACAAATCTGGCCTGGCGCAGCCCAAAGAATCCTATGCAATCGGTCTGCGCGGATTTGGCAATGAAAGTGTGTTTGAAGATTACTTCGAAACCTACACGCACCTCGCTCAAGACTTGACCCCATGGACCCAGTATGACGGAGTCGCTACTGCCACTTAAAACCTGCAAGATACCGTAAGTGGGACAAGTTATACATTAGTTCCTCAATATACCGGTTCTTTTATTGGCTTGGATTACAGCAGTTACGTTCCCGAACCGGGAGCCGCTTGGAATGCCTACAGCGGAGAGAAATACGCAGGATGTTCCGCGGCAATTGGTCAGCAGAACAACGACTGGCTGATTACCCCACAGCTGACCTTCGCAGACAATCCCAGGATTAGCTTCTTTGCCAAGTCCTTAACGATTGATTATGGCATGGAAAACTTCATGGTATTGTATTCCACAACTGGCAACAGCTACAGCGACTTTGCGGGCAACTATCTGAACCCAACCGGAGCAGAGTCAGCCCCCCTCGATTGGACTCTGTTCGAATATGAGTTACCCGCTTCCTGCGCCAACACCGATGTGTATCTTGCGATCCAATGCGTATCAAATGATGTATTCATGCTCATGATAGACGACTTCGTGGCTGGAGACGAAGGTGGAACACCACCGCCGGTCCCTGTCGAACTGAGCAGTTTCACCGCTACCCTCACCGGCCAGTGCTATGTCCAGCTCAACTGGACCAGCCAAACCGAGAGCCAGATGATGGGTTATCGGGTCTATCGCAACACCAGCACCGATCAGAGCACATCAATCACCATCAACCAGTCGCTGGTTCCCGCCACCAACACCAGTAGCACCCAGACCTATTCTATGGTGGATAAC
Organism: uncultured bacterium; assembly: GCA_964292625.1. Classification (GTDB taxonomy): domain Bacteria; phylum Cloacimonadota; class Cloacimonadia; order Cloacimonadales; family Cloacimonadaceae; genus Syntrophosphaera. The sequence goes on along the minus strand of CAXYWN010000062.1, from coordinate 4,488 downwards.
GAAGTGGCGAACGGCCAGACCTACTACTACTGGCTGGAAGCTGTTGATTTCAACAGCAGCAGCTATCACGGACCAGTCAGCGTCACCGTTAACGGCAATGTGCCACCTGTGCTACCTGAAATCACCTCGATGAAGAATGCCTATCCCAATCCCTTCAAGGCCAACGCCAACATCGAAGTAAGCCTCAAGGCTGGAGAAACAGGCACCGTGACCCTCTACAACGTAGCTGGACAGACCGTGAGGACTTTCCAGGTTGTTGAAGGCATCCACAACCTCGCCTGGGACGGAAAAGACAGTTCCGGCAAAGCCTGTGGAAGCGGTATCTTCTTCTACAGACTCACAACCCCTTCGTTTAACCAAACCCGCAAACTCATGCTTGTGAAATAATCGCTTGATGTACCTGGCCTCAAAACCAGGCAGCAACCCAATCTCAGGGGCGGCCACAATGGTCGCCCCTTTTCATTTGTGTCCGGGATAGCGTGGTGTCGATTTCTGAGCATTTGGATATTCAAAGAGAATCGGCAACTTGCCTATCCTCCCTTGTTCTCTAAACTGGAGCTTTGGAAGGCCAGGAGGAACCCAACAGCCATTTTGGCTTTCAGGGCTGTCTTTGATCATCTGCAAGGCTGGTCAGGGCGGCAAGAGAGGAATCTGTCTCAGCTATGATTGTCCTGAATGGCTCGCGCTTTTTTGCGGCTGTCACAGCCCAACCCGCCGCTACACAGGCCAGCCACAAAGAGGAGAGGCAAACTGGCTTCCCTAGCTTTTGCTTGACACGAACAGCCTCTCAAACTTTTTGAAAACAAAAAATTAGCATCCAGGAGTTTTTCTATCCATGGAAAATCACCGCATAGACAGGCATCCGATTCTCTCCGTTCCGGAGCGGGAGGATGTTCTTTTCACCTGGAACGGCACTGCCCTCATGGCCAAACAGGACGAAATGATCTCTTCCGCGCTGATCGCCAACGGGATCAGCGTTTTCGGCCACCATCACAAGGATGGCAGCGCCCAGGGCATCTTTTGTGCCAACGGCCAATGCGCCAAATGTACCGTGATTGCAGATGGCGTGGCCGTCAAATCCTGTATGACAATGGTTACGCAGGGGATGGAGGTCCGCTCGGCCGAGGGATTGCCAGAATTGCCGCAAAGTCCCGCTATCAGCGGACGCTCAGCCATCGAACATCTGGACACCGAAGTTTTGATTATCGGCGGAGGGCCCTCCGGACTTTCCGCGGCCATTGAACTTGGCAAACATGGCATCGATACACTTTTAATCGACGACAAAAACGCCCTGGGCGGCAAGCTCGTGTTGCAGACCCACAAATTCTTCGGCAGCGAGGAAGACAGCAACGCCGGTGTGCGCGGACACGAAATCGGCAAGCTCTTATCCGCCGAAGTGGAGAAATATCCCTCCGTGCAGATCTGGCGGAACAGCACCGCCCTCTTTGTTTTCAGCGACAAGAAGGTGGGCATCCTCAAAGATGGCGTTTACAAGATCGTCACGCCTCAGAGGATCCTCAACGCCGCCGGGGCCAGGGAAAAGTTCCTGCGCTTCAGCGGCAATCATCTGGCCAGGATTTACGGTGCCGGCGCCTTTCAGACTCTGGTTAACCGCGATCTCATCCGCCCTACCAACCGCCTGTTCATCATTGGCGGCGGAAACGTGGGCCTCATCGCCGGCTATCACGCTCTGCAAGCGGGTATCGAGGTGGTCGGGCTGGGTGAGGCAATGCCTCAGTGTGGCGGCTACAAGGTCCACGCGGACAAGCTTAGGCGCCTGGGCGTACCCATCTACACTTCGCATTCCATCCTCAGCGCTAACGGCCGCGAAACCGTGGAAAGCGTCACCATCGCCCGGGTGGACGATAAATTTCAGATCCAGAGCGGAACCGAGCAGAGCTTTGCCTGCGATACCATCCTAATCGCCGTCGGCCTCGATTCGCTCTCCGAATTCACCCTGGAAGCCATCGAAGCTGACATCCCGATTTACGCGGCTGGCGACGCCCTGGAAATCGCGGAAGCCTCTTCGGCAATGTTCAACGGCAAAATCGCCGGACTCACCATCGCCAATGATTGCGGATTGGGCGAGGTCGGCCCCATTCCCGCTGATTGGTATGCCAAGGCCGAGGTCCTGAAATCGCATCCCGGCAAGATCAAAGGCTATCAGAAAGGACTCCCGGAAACCGGCGTATTCCCCGTGATCCACTGCCATCAGGAGATTCCCTGCAATCCATGCACCACCGTCTGCCCCACCAATTCCATCCAGACCGAGGATGGCGGACTGATGGCGCTGCCTCTTTACAAGGGCAGTTGCATCGGCTGCGGCAAATGCGTCCTCATCTGCCCCGGACTGGCCATCACCTTGGTGGATTACCGTCAGGACGCAGAAAACCCGACCGTTACAATTCCCTACGAAGTTTTTAACATCTCCAAACAAACGGGAGACCTGATCGAGGTGGTGGACATCGACGCCCAGCCGCTGGGGAGCTATCCCGTCACCGGTGTGCTGGAGCTCAAAAACCGCCACACTCAGTTGATCAAGGTCAGCGTCCCCAAAGCCATCGCCAAGCAGATTGCCTCCTTCAGAGTTCAGGCCAGCCAAGTCGGCGAAGCCCTGCCTCAGCCTGTGATTCCCGAAAAACTGGCCGACGACGCCATGATCTGCCTCTGCGAAAGGGTCAGCGTCGGCGAAGTGCGCCAGCTGATTAAAAGCGGGATCACCAATCTGAATCACATTAAGGCAATCACCCGCGCGGGGATGGGCCCCTGCGGAGCCAAAACATGCGAGAGCCTGATCAAGGGTGTCCTCCGGGAAGAGGGAATCCCCGTGGAAAACGTGGTTCCCAACACCAAGCGGCCGGTGTTCGTGGAAGTGTCGCTGGATAAATTTCCGGATGGAGACTGAGATGGGAAAGAGCTACGACATTGTGATCATCGGAGCCGGTTCCGTTGGCCTCCCCGCCGCGCTGGAACTGGCTTTAAAAGGGCAAAAAGTTCTGGTGATAGAGGCCGAAAGCGCGCCGGGACAGGCTAACAATAAAAAGGCCATCGGTGGCGTGCGTGCCACCCACAGCGATTTTGGCAAGATCAGCGTTTGCCAGCGCTCCATCCAGATTATGAACACCTGGCAGGAAAGATTCGGAGACGACATCGGCTGGATGAGCAACGGCTACAGCTATCCCGCCTACACGGATAATGACGAGCATACGCTCCAAGACCTGATGCGGATCCAGCTTGATTTCGGGCTCAATATCCGTTGGATCAGCCCTCAAGAATACCAGGAACTGGTCCCTGGCATCAATATGGACGGTCTCCGCGGCTCTACCTTCTCCCCGGAAGATGGAAGCTGTTCGCCTCTGCTGCTTGGTTCCGCCTACTATTTTCACGCCCTCCGCGCGGGAGTTGATTTTTGTTTCGGTGAACGTGTGCTGGGCTTTGAAATGGCCGGCTCACGCATCGAAAAAGTACTCACCGATAAAGGCTCTTACTCGGCCGGAACCGTTATCAACGCCGCCGGTAATCATGCCCGCGAGATCGGCGCCATGGCCGGACTGGACCTCCCCGTCCATCCGGATAACCACGAAGCCGGAATCACCGAACCTGTCGCGCCCTTCATGGGCCCCATGGTGGTGGATATGCGCAAACGCCCCGGCTCCTCCAACTTCTATTTCTACCAGAATCACGAGGGCCAGGTGGTCTTTTGCATCACACCCGACCCGCCCATCCTGGGGATCGATAACCGCAGCACCTCAGAATTTCTGCCCCTCTGCAGCAAACGCATGCTGGAGGTCTATCCCCGTCTCCGCCACCTCAAAGTCCGCCGCACCTGGCGCGGTCAATATCCCATGACGCCGGACGGATTTCCCATCATCGGCAAAAGCGGCGATAACCTCATCAACGCCGTCGGAATGTGTGGCCAGGGCTTCATGCTCGGGCCCGGACTGGCCGAATTACTCACCAGGATCTGTCTGGATGAACCAGTCCCAAACGACCCACGCGTCCTGTCCAGCTTCGATCCCAAACGTAATTTCAGCGGTATGGAAGTCTTCAAATAGAAGATGCCTAACCTTTTCCAGAGTGGCCAAACGGATCTTCCCCGGCCGCTTTTTTTATCCTGTTCATCGTGTTTATCCTGTCATTCCAGCGCTTGCCCGTCATTTCGGAGCCTGCCCGTCATTCCAGCGCAGGCTGGAATCCAGTTCTTTATCAGTCCCAAACTCCAGCGCCCTTGCCAGACGCGTAACTGAGCATAAATAAAGTGTCCCAAAAGGATTCACCGAAAAATACAACGTCACCAGACTTGTTTATGTGAAGTATCACGATACTTTCGCTTCTGCCGTCACCCGGGAAAAACAACTCAAAATATGCCAGAGAAAATGGAAACTCAGAATAATTGTAGGACAAAAGCCCGAATGGAAAGACCTTACTGAAGCTGCTGATAATGTATTATAAAAAGAACTGGATTCCAGCCTGCGCTGGAATGACGGG
>CAXYWN010000061.1:0-9995 GCA_964292625.1 uncultured bacterium | reverse complement strand
CAACGCAATGATAGCGGGATACTGGGATGATCTGAAAGGGATGAAAACAGGCGTGGACAGTCTGGGCGCCGGCATCTTCAACGACATTCGCCTGATCCGCTGGCATGACGAGGCCAACAATCGCTATATCGTGCAGTGGAACGACGCTTACACCCTATACAACATAGACCTGCTGGAGAACGCCTCCCTGGAGAAATTCCAGATTATCCTCTATCCTCAGGCCGACCGTGACGGCGACATCGTGATCCAATATCACACTGTGGATAATCCCGGCACAACCACCAACTATTGCACGGTTGGCATTGAAAACCATAACCAGACGGTGGGCCTGGCCTACACCCACGGAAATGTTTATCCGCCAACTGCCACACCCCTGCAAGCCGGACTGGCTGTCAAATTCACCACAGTCGCCCCGGACTCCTACGTTCTCAACGACGATCCCGTTCTGGCACTGCCTTTCGCGCTGGAACAGAATTATCCCAATCCCTTCAATCCCAGCACCACCCTGTCTTTCTCGACAACTAACAGCGGCCAGGCTCGTTTGGCGATCTACAATACCAAGGGCCAATTGATCAGAACGCTGATCAATGAAGAAATTCCAAGTGGGAAACACAGCTTTGTCTGGAATGGCATGGACGATACCGGCAAACCGGTCGGCTCGGGAGTTTATCTATACAGACTCGATACTGGTGGCCAAAGCCAGACGCGCAGAATGCTCCTCATGAAATAACCTGTCCCTTGGACTGGTTCGGGGAAACTCGTTTAAGCGCCAGATATTGTGATACATTACAGCAGTGGATTGGCTGAATCAAGCCGCCGCTGCTGTAACTTTTAGCTTTGATACGGGGAATTAGGCCGCAAACAAATAAGCAAAAAAAGGCTCTCTTTCAAACTAAGTGGAGAAGCCTATTTTTATACCTTGCATGGAGCCAGGATAAATTGGATTTTAACTGGACATGGGGATTTTATCTTTGTGCCGGATGGATTCCAGGCGGCCAATAAACTCGCGCACATTGGCCTTGAGTGCAGCCAAACTGCCGTTGTTGTCTATCACCAGGTTGCAGAGCGGGATCTTTACCAAGTCGTCAATTTGGGCATCCATCCGGGCTTCAATCTGCTCGCGGGTTTCGGAGCCTTTCTTGAGCAATCTTTGCAGGCGGGTTTCACGTTTGGCCTGAACCAGCACGATGTAGTCAAAACAATGTTGCATACCGGCCTCAAAGAGCAGCGGAACTTCAAAAAACAAGTATCTTTCCTCGCTGTTATCCGCTATATGCTGGAGCGCGGCAAGTGACTTGGGATGAACCACGCCGTTCAAAAATTCGAGCTCTGCCTTGTTGCCAAATACAATACCTGCAATCTTCTTCCTATCAGGTTTTCCATCTATTATGACCTCTTTGCCCCACCTTCTGGCGATCTGCTTCAGGCTCTCGGGATCGTCCAATTGCTGCTGCGCGATTTCATCCGCAAAAACAACCTGACAGTCTTTTTCAGCCAGCAGCCGGCAAAACGCGCTCTTGCCACTGCCGATGTTACCAGTGATGCCGATCAGGATTGGACCTGTTGCCATATCAGTTTATCCTTTTCCTATGCTGTTGCATCGGAGATTATCTGCAAAAGTTCTTCGTAGGCCACGTTCGCCTGGAGTTCGCCGTTGCGGGCCACCGAGATCTGGGAGTTTTGTTCCGACACGATGATGGCGATGGCGTCCGTAACTTCTGTAATGCCGATTCCAGCCAGATGCCGGGTGCCATATTTTTTGCTGAACTCCGATTTTTTGGAAAGTGGCAGCACCACCTTGGCGGCCATTATCCTGTCCCCGCGAATAATGATGGCTCCATCGTGCAAGGCAGATTTGGTATTGAATATTGTGAGAATCAGCCGCAGCGACATCACAGCGTCGATCTGTTCTCCGCTGATGATATACTCGGTGAGTTTGCGGCGGTTTTCGATTACGATTAGAGCGCCGGTTTTGCGGAAAGACATCGACGAGATTGCGTCGATAAGGGGCATATAAAAAGAATTGCTCTCTTTTTTGCGCAGGCTCATGCTGAGTTCCCGGGAGATGTTTATTCTGGCCAGTAAAGACCGGAGCTCCGGCTGGAAAATGATCACCAGAGCCAAAATCCAGAAGTTTCGCACCGCGTTGAGCATGGATGTCACCATTCTCAGATTCAACGCTTCTGCAATGGTGGAAAGCAACATCAGAAAGACGATTGCCCCCAAAACGTGCCAGCCTCCGCCGCGCCGCAGCACGATCAGGCCTTGGTACATCAAAAAAGCTATGATGAATATATCCACCAGGTCGGCAAATTTAGGTATCAGTATTTCCATTAGCCTGCCTCATTTAGAATTGCTTGCATTACTCCAAAAAACTGGAAGTGCGCTTTCACATCGTGCACCCTGATGACCTCCACCCCCTGCCAGGCCGCCATAGACGCTGCTGCCAGGGTTCCGCCGATCCGGTTCTGAGGTTCCGAATGATCCACCGAAGCAATGAAACGTTTGCGGGAAGCGCCCAGCACCAGTGGCAGCCCAAAGTGACGCAGCCGGCCAAGTGAAGCCAGCAGTTGGAAATTATGCTGCGCGGTCTTCCCGAATCCGATTCCGGGGTCAAGCATGATATTGCCTGCGGAAATTCCCTCAGCGCGCGCATATTTGATGCGTTGGGTGAAAAAAGCTTCTATCTCGCCCCAAAGGTCATTATAGGCGGGAGAGCTTTGCATGGTCTCCGGCTGGCCTTGCATATGCATCAAGACCAACCTGACATGGGGATTGGCGGCCAAAACATGCGCCATCTGCGGATCATAACCCAGGGCGGAGATGTCGTTGATGATTTCGGCTCCCAGAGCGATCGCTGCTCTGGCGACTTCGCTTTTGCGGGTATCCACCGATACAGTGAGGCCGGGCCAATTTTTCCTGGCCGCCTCCAGTACCGGGATTATCCGCTTTAGCTCCTCTTCCGCCGGAATGGCAAGTGCGCCTGGCCGGGTTGATTCGGCCCCGATATCCAAAATATCCGCGCCTTCTGCCACCAGCTTTTCCGCATGAGCCAGAGCCTTGTCCAGAGTGGCGAACTCGCCTCCATCTGAAAAAGAGTCCTCGGTCAGGTTGAGTATGCCCATTAGCTTTGGGACTTTGAAATTGGTTTTGAGTTCAGAAATATCGGTCATATCAGATTATAAAATTAAAAGTGATGGTGTACTCCGCGTTGGAGTTGGGAGAGCCTGTGAAACTGAATCTACCTTGCTGAAGTACCTTTTTGGCTTCATCGAAATAGCGGGGTCCGCTCTGTTCCATAGATTCGATGCTACTCTCGATCGGACGGGCGTTTTTATCCAGCCTGAATTTGAGGGTGGCGCTGCCGGCTGCACCCAAACTGTGTTTGTAACCTGCCGGAAGCTGAAAACTGACCCGCCCCCCGGTGAGTGAATAGTTTACGGTTCCGCCCGGCAAACCCTGATTGCCGCTGCGACCGGTTGGAATACCCCGCAAGGGATTCAGAGGATTGTTGGGCAGGGACGCGGAAGCAGTTTCTCGATTGGTAACCATAGCCGGAGTCTCGAGCAGTTCGCTGCTCTGGGGGATTGGCTCAGTACTTTTTACCACGGCTTTTTCCGGTTGACTAACTTGGGGCTTATTTGCAGTCTTGGTTTGCACGGGCGAAGCCGGACTGGCCTGAGCTTGCGTCTGAAGCGCTCCGGGGCCGCTATCTGTGATCGCCTCGTCGATATCCGTCTCAGGCGTCGCCAGATCAAATTCATACCAGCGGGGCGCCACCATCGGCTTGATCACATACATGGTGAGCAATACCAACAACAGCGCGTGCACCAACAGCGAGATGGCAATAGTTTGGTACTTGTCCTTACGAAATGTGATCATGGCCTCACAACAGGTTCGGTGGCCACGAAAACCCGCTCAAAACCAGACTCACGCACCACGTCCATCAAGCTAATGACGTTTTGCAGGGGAGTTGATTTTTCCGCGGACAAACGCACCACCTGGTCCGGATTGCTGAATTCCTTTTCCAAGGCGGGTCTCAGCGTTTCCATCGTGTAGGTTTTATCCAGGAAGACGATTTTGCTGTCGCTCTCATACTGGATATGAAGAACCTGGCGGGTTTGCCGTTCCTGGGATACCGAGCCGGGCAGCTTGAAGGGCAGGCCGGTCTGAGCGGCGAAATTGGAGGCGATCAGCAGAAATATCAATAGCAGAAAGATCACGTCCGTCATCGAAATGAGCACCGTGCTGCTGATCTTCTTCCGGGAAATGCCCAGTTTCATGGTTTATGGCTTTCCTTTTCCAAGGCTTTCTGATATCTGATCTCATGTTCTATGCCCTGATTCTGCATTTCCTTGGCTATGTTTTCCATGTGTTCAACCAGGTCGTTGTGGAAGATGATCGCCGGAATGCCCACCACCAAACCGCCAACGGTGGTCAGCAGAGCCTGCCAGATTCCTCCGGCCAGTGTATTGATGTCAACGCTGTTCTGACCCTGGCCCTGGATGCTCATAAAAACGCTCACCATGCCAACCACGGTGCCCAAAAAGCCGATCAAAGGGGCGATTGCGGACAGCGTTGCCAGCCAGCCCATCCCCTTTTCCAGTTTGTGCAGCCCCATGTTGGCGCTGGATTCCATGCTGTTTTCAATCAGGCGGTAATCATCTGTCTGAGCGTTGTAGAGCTTGTCCAGCATAATCCCCAGGGGGCTGCTGAGGCCATGAATCCGCAAACCCGCGCGGATATTGTCAATCTTATCCTGCTGGGCAAGATAATAGCGGAGCTTCTCATTGGCCTTGCGCACGCGGGAAACCTGACGGTACTTCTCCAGCACGATGGCCAGCACGGCGATGGAAACCATCACCAGCACATACATCAGGATGCCGCCTCGCAGCAAGAGGTTCATTATCGACATATCACTCCCATTATGGATTTAATAAGGCGGGAGGCTGTTTTCTCCCGCCTTTTCATTTATGTACTCAATTATTGGAGATTAACCGTGGTTTTTCTGGAATTCACGCATGAACTCTGCAAGAGCGTGCGCTGCGGGCAGAGGCAGGGAATTGTAGGTGCTGGCACGGCAGCCGCCAACATCGCGGTGGCCCTTGAGGCCGATCATTCCGTTCTTTTTGGCTTCGGAGATGAAGAGGGCTTCCAGTTCTTCGGTGGCCATGCGGAAGGTGATGTTCATCAGAGAACGGTCTCCCTTGTCAACGGTACCTTTGTAGAAACCATTGGAAGCGTCTATGGCGTCATAGACGAAGGCGGCCTTGGCTTTGTTGTTTTCTTCGATCATTTTCAGTCCACCGAATTCTTCGATCCACTTCAGCACCAGGCCGATCATGTAGATGGTGAAGGTGGCGGGAGTGTTGAACATCGAGCCGTTCTTGGCCATCAATTTGTAATCCAGCATTGAGGGCAGACCAGGGATGGCTGTTTCCAGCAGACTCTTTTTGATGATGACCACAGCCGTTCCGGCAGGTCCCACGTTCTTTTGCGCGCCGGCATAGATCAGATCGTATTTATGCGCGTCGATGGGCTTGCTCATGAAGTTTGAGGACATGTCCGCGATGAGCGGAATCCCTGAAGGGACGTCGGGATCGAGCTTCCACTCTGTACCGAAGATGGTGTTGTTGGTGGTGATATGCAGATAACTGGGGTTGTCAGAAAGCTTCCAGGTTTTGGGAATATAGCAGAAATTCCGGTCTTCGCTGGTGGCGGCAACATGCACGGGCTTGCCTATCTTTTTCATTTCGGCGATGGCTTTTTTGGACCACACACCGGTGTGGATGATGTTCGCTTCCTTGCCTTCAAAAGCGAAGTTCGTCGGCACCATCAGGAACTGCAGGCTTGCTCCGCCTTGCAGGAATAACACTTCATAGTCGTCACCAAGGGCGTAAATCCGCTTTACGGCGGCGTTTGTCTCGTCCATGATGGCTTGATATTCTTTGCTGCGATGGCTCATCTCCATCACGGAAAGACCCATGCCTTTGTAATTGAATAAGTCGGCTTGAGCCTCGCGGAGCACTTCCTCGGGGAGTACTGCCGGGCCTGCGTTGAAGTTGTGTACACGTTCCATTTTTCCTCCTGGAACAGATATTTTTTGATAAATACAAGCTTTTCTGATGCCGTGTTTTCAGGCAAGACATTTTTTCGGGTCGCAAGAAATACGTTGACGGTTTGGGCACGTCCAGCATCTGGAGACTTAGGAACAACCTTATGATTCATAAGCTTTTAATCGATAAAAAAATAGTCCTGGCATCAGCCAGTCCCAGGCGCGAGACTCTTTTTAAAATGCTCGGTCTCACGCCGCTGATTATTCCGGCCCGGGTGGACGAGCCCATCACCCGAGAGAAACCGTATCTGCAGGTAATGCACCATGCCCAAAACAAGGCCAGGACCATCGCGGCAATGTTGGACGGCGAGACCCTCGTTATCGGCGCGGATACCATCGTGGTGCTTGAAAACGAGATTTTGGGAAAGCCTGCCAATCCGCGTCAGGCAGTGGAATATCTGTCCCGCCTGTCTGCCCGCAAGCACAAGGTTTACACCGGTGTCAGCATCTGCTGGCGCAAAGTATGTGAAACCCGCTATGAACGCAGCCTGGTGGAATTTGCCCCCATGTCCGAAGCAGAGATCCAAGCCTATGTGAAAACCGGGGAGCCGCTCGATAAAGCCGGCGCCTACGGCATCCAGGGTTACGGCTCGCAATTCATCCGCCGCATCCAGGGATGCTATTTCAACGTAATGGGTTTTCCCATCCATCTCTTTTACAACATGATAAACGAACTATTCAAAGGTGATACTTTAACATGATGATCCTTTCTTTCTGCTTATGAAATACATACATAATGCTAAGTTCTATATAAACGGCTGTTTTGACAAGCAGGTAAACGCGCTGCTGGTGGAAAACGGCAAGATATTTAAACTGCTCGCTGTTGGCCATCAGACTAATCCCGCCTGGGAAAGAATCGATCTGCTGAACGCCTGGGCCTATCCCGGTTTCATCGACGCTCACACGCACAGCTTTTCCGGTGGGCTATATGAAGACGGAACCGACCTTGCAGAATGCTCCTGCATCGACGAGGTCTTGTCTTCGCTCTTTGTGGCAGGCCGGCCGCGGACCGAGCTGGTGATCGGCTGGCGTTTCGATGAGGGCAGGATGCGGGAAAACCGCTTCCCGACGGTTAAAGAGCTCGATTCCATCTGTTCCGACCAGCGTCTGTTGTTGCGCCGGGTGGACGGACATTCATGCGTGCTCAATTCCGCCGCCCGGTCAGCTGTTCCCGGCCTCAGCAGCAAAGACGAAGTTCTGATTGCCCAGGAAAACGATTTGGCCGTTAACTGGCTGCAGGACAATTGCTCCGAAGAAACTATCCTGAGGGCGTATCATGCAGCATCCAATACCGCTTTGCGCGGCGGCTTCACCACTTTACACACGATGATCGGCGATGCGGATATGAGCACTCAGCACTATCGTCTGATCCGGGACAGACTCTCGGAGTTTCAGGTTAGATTTGAACTCTACCCCCAAGGCTTCGATATCGATGCTGCTTTGGAATTGGGAGCCACCAGGATCGGAGGCTGCATCTTGGCCGACGGCTCCATTGGTTCGCGCACTGCCGCTTTGAGCCAATCCTACGCGGATAGCGACAGCTGCGGCCGCCTCTACCAAAGTGATAGGTTCTGGGCTGATTTTGTCTCACGCGCGCACCAGAGCGGGCTCCAGGCCTGCGTCCACTGCATCGGCGACGCTGCCATCCGTCAAATCAATCAAGCTTACATGACTCATGACGCTTCTGAGGTCCGGGAACGACGTCACCAACTGATCCACTGTGAAGTTACACCCGACAGCCTGATCGAAGAGATCGCGGCTTCCGGAGCAGTTCCGGTAATGCAGCCGGCCTTTGATCTGCTCTGGGGTGGTGATTCCGGCCTTTACGTCCAGCGTCTGGGCTCCCGGCGCAAGATTATGAATCGCTTCGGGACATTCAAACAAAAAGGAGTCCGCGTCTGCGGCTCCAGCGATTGGTATGTAACGGATCTGAACATCGCCATGTCCTTGCATGCTTTGATCCATCACCACAACCCGCTCGAGCGCCTCTCCCCTGCCGAGGCGATCAGGATCTACACCGAAAACAACGCCTGGCTGGTTCACGAAGAGAAGGTCCGGGGACGCATCGCTGCAGGCATGGTCGCCGATCTCAGCGTGATGAACACCGATTTCACCCAGCCTTTTGACTGGCAAAGCTGCCAAACCAATTTCATCATCCGCACTGGAGAGATAGTTTATGCCCCTCACCAAACCTGAATTCAACCTCAGTCAGTTGAGCCGGATTATCAAAGCTGAACTTGCCGAGCATCCCAAAGCCCGCTACACAGACATATACAAGCTGCTGCATCAGGCATGCTACGGCCCCACCCACATCGCTCCAGACCCCGTTACCATTGCCGCCGGTATCAGGGAAGAGCTTGCTGCCATCAAAATTAAAAGCAGCGTCTCTTTTCAGGATATTGGCTGCGGCAAAGGCTTTATCCGCCTCAATCTGGTTGCACTGACTGGCATCTTAAATATGCAAGGATCCAATCGGAACGAGCTTTACAACCAAGTGTTGCAGGAGTCCTTTCTCAAGGTCGGAGCGGAGCGGATAGAGCTCTTAACGCAGAGCGTTCTTGCTTCCCGGCTGGAGGGACAGCTAACTCTGCAAGACTGGCAAAACACTTGGAAAAGCGCTCTTACGGTGATCAACAAGTATGTTTTACCCATTTTTACCGAACGCGCCCTCATAGATGAATGCCTCGAGACCGGCAAAATGCCCTCCCACTCAGAAGACTACCGCTATATGTACGCACCTCACTATCGCGTGATTCATCACAGCCTATATGGCAAATTCAAAGCTCTTAAAAAGGAAAAACAATGAATCCAGTCCGTGTCCGTTTTGCGCCCAGTCCCACCGGATATTTGCATATCGGCGGCCTGCGCACCGCCCTCTACGATTTTCTCTTTGCCCGCCACAGCAAAGGCACCTTCATCCTGCGCATCGAGGATACCGACCGTTCCCGCTATGTGGAAGGCGCAGTGGAAAACCTGATCGACTCGCTCAAGCTCCTGGGCATCGACATTGATGAAGGCCCTGGCGTTGGAGGAGATTTTGGACCCTACGTGCAAAGCGAACGCCTCGAGATCTATCACCGCGAAGCCGCCCGCCTGCTGCAATCCGGCCACGCCTATCGCTGTTTTTGCTCTTCTGAAATCCTGACCCAGATGCGCGAAGATCAGCAGCACAGAGGTGAATTCGTCAAGTACGACCGCCGCTGTCTCGCCCTTTCCGAGGCAGAGATACGCGCGAAACTGGCCAGCCAGGAACCTTATGTCCTACGCCTGAAAATGCCCGACAACCACGTTTTCAGTTTTGACGACCTCATCCGCGGGAATGTGGAAATGGATTCCGCTCAGTCCGACGACCAGGTGCTGGTCAAATCCGACGGTTTCCCCACCTACCATCTTGCTGCCGTCGTCGATGACCACTACATGCAGATTTCCCACATCATCCGCGGCGAAGAATGGCTCTCCAGCACCCCCAAACACATCTGGCTCTATGAATGTTTGGGCTGGCAAATCCCTCAATTGGTTCACCTGCCCCTCATCCTCAATCCCGACCGCAGTAAGCTTTCCAAACGTATGAACGACGTTTCGGTGGAAAGCTATCTCCAGAAAGGTTATCTGAAAGAGGCGCTGCTGAATTTCGTTGCCCTGCTTGGCTGGCACGGGCCCGATGACCGCGAAACCTACAGTTTAAAAGAACTCTGCGAGGAATTCACCCTTGAGCGCGTCAGCAAATCCGGAGCCGTTTTCGACCTTGCCAAACTGGATTGGATGAACGCCTGGTATCTGCGCAATTTGCCTTTAGACCAGGTTGTTGATCGCTCCTTACCCTGGTTTGAAACGGAAAATATCGCCACTCCGAACGGTGAAACCCTCGCCAAAATCGTCG
>CAXYWN010000060.1:0-10086 GCA_964292625.1 uncultured bacterium | reverse complement strand
TCGTAGGTATAAAAGCACATCAGGCGGCCGTCATCGTCGAAAATTCCGAAGGCCTGAGGGGACTTTTCATCGTGCAAATGGATCTTGGGCAAGCCCTGGCTGAAATCGAAAAAGCTGGTGAAAAGGGGGAAAGAGCCGTCCAGTTCCACGAGGTCATATTCCGGGAAAACCCGCTTGATCTCGCGACGGAAGGAAGCGTCCATGCCATAGTCGTCATCCGCGTAGAGAAAGCCTCCGCGCAGCATCCACTGGCGCAGGTTTTCCACCTCACGCTCGTCCCAGCGAATGTTGCCATGCCCAGTCAGATAGACAAAGGGATATTCGAAGAGTTTTGCCTCACCGGCTTTTACCACGCTCTGATCAATGGGAAAATCGGTGTTCAGGGTGGCATTTACATAGCGAGACAGATTGGGCAGCACCTCCGGATCGTTGTACCAATCCCCTCCGCCGTCATATTGGAGACGGGCAAAGCCGGTGCGGGTGACGGTTCCAGTCACGGCACCAAGAGCGGTGCAGGCGATTATAAGTAATACCAGAAGGACTTTTGGCGGCATGTCAGTTTAATATTTTCAGGTTTACACAAACCAAGGATTTTCCCATCACCGCATAGAAGCAGTTGTTGTAGTCGTCGTAGCGGGAAAGGAATTTAAGCTCCTCGTTCAGTTTCAATTCGCTCATCAATGTTCCCAGATGGCTATCCAGGACAACGATGCCGCTCTTGAGAGGAATCACGGTGATGCTTTTATCTATCCTCTTGTCCTGAAAAGGCGTGATCTCAATCATCCGCAGATAGGCCTTGTTATCCACCAGCGCCTGTAGTTCCTGCGTCCAGGTGATATTGCCCTGAGGGTCAAGCCCGAGGGTGGTGCCGTTGACAAGAGTCAATTGCAGTCCAAAAGCTGTCGGCAGAATAGTGGAAATCTGAGCTGCGTAGGTTTTTTGCCAGAGATTCTCACGCGAGGACAGTTTGTAAGCGTTGAGATTGGCTCCGCTGGCCAGATAAATGCTATTCTGATTGAATGCGGGTACGGCCGTAATCTCATAGGGCAATTCTGCATTCCAGTCCAAGATAAGTTCAATACTGCGGGCAGGCGAATTAACCACCCGGCCAATGGTTTCCCGTATCTGCGTTCCCGCCCTCAGGCTGGTTTCGTTGGCTTCCTTGCTGGTGCGATGCAGCCACACATCAATCCAGCGGCGACCGAAGGCCGTATATAAAATTGCCAGAAGGGTTCCCAACAGCAGGACCAGCGTGCTGATTTCCAGTTTGGTGAACCGGCGTTTTTTGGGTTTGCTCAGCGGAGACTGATGTTTCAGGATTAGCCATAGAGCTGGCGAGGCAGCTGAAAAAGATTCGATCAATGGTTGGAGGCTGCCCACATCGGGGGAGCCTCCGAAAACCTCCGCCGCCACTTTTCCTGGCAGTACTACCAGGCTTTCGTTTTCATCCAGATGAAACTTCTGCGGTTTCACCCGGATGTCCTCTTCGGAGAGGCCCAAAAGGTTCAGATCCCGCAAGGTCTGGACATGGTAATTCTTCCAGTTCCTGCCCACTATCTGCAGCTTTTTACCCTTGGTAACGGCGCAGAAGATGCGTCCGAAATGAACAAAATAGATATCGTGGTCGTAGCAAACGGCAAAGAAGAGGGAAAGGCCCTGTTCCCGCAGATCGGTGCGGCGCAGGCTGGCATGCAGTTTCCAGTGGAAATTGGCAAAAAAGCTCTTCAACCAGCTTTCGATCTCCATCTTGCTTATCTCGAGAACCTTGGCATTCATAAGCTCAATTTTTACTTCCGCCAGGATCTCCTCCAGAACAACATTATTCTCTTCGTGCGCCAGACAGAGAAACCAGCCGTAACGGCCATCGAGAGAGGACTGAGATTCGCACATGCTGTGGGGAGGCAAAGCATACTTGCTTCGAATGGTTATCATCTCATTTCCACCATTTGATCATACTGCGCCAAAAAACCCGGGTAAGCGTGGGAAAATCCATCAGCATGTTGGTGTAGGCTGCATTTGCCAGCGGGCACCAGCACTGCTTTTTGTGAATCGAGCGGCGCTCCAGTTCAGCCTCGTGGCCAAACCAAATCTGGCGGAAATTGTATTTATTACTCCGCAGATTGCCCAGCGACCGGGCTTTGACGCAACAGCTCCAGATATCACCATCGGGCGAAATCTGAGCCGAAGCAACTCCTGAATAACAGGGCAGGATCTGACGTTCGTCGCGCAGGATGTGTTTCACCAGATTATAATATTCGATCCTGAAGGCCATCGTGATTTTGTTCATCCCCTTGTACTTTTCGTTCTTGATGCGGTGGATGAGATAATCGATGGCGGACTTGTAAGACACTAAACTGGGTGTGATGTGCGAACCGATGGTATTCAGCTCAACCCGCTCCTCGGCAATCTCGGTAATGTATGAATCCGGTTTTAGCCGCATCAGTTCGTTGGCGATGGCAGGAAAGGTTTCCACATTGAATTTCGATATCACGGTATGGATGCCCACCGCCAGATTGGGTATTTGCAGGGCTTTCAGCTTCTGAAAGGTGGCCACGGCCTTTTTGTAATTGCCCGGAACGTGGCGGATCTCATCATGTTGTTCTTCGATTCCATCTATGGAAACATTTATTATCACCTGCGCTTTGGGACAGGCTTTGGCGATGGCAGCCGTTTTTTCCACAATGGTATCAGTCAGGATGCCGTTGGTGGGAATATTGATGATGTGCGGGCGCGAAATTCCGTAGATGGTGGAGACAATCTCCAGGATATCCCTGCGCAGGAAGGGCTCGCCTCCGCTAAAAGTGATCCAATAGGGCGATCGGCCAATCTTTTTAAAGGTCTTGGCATATTCATCGACACTGAAATTGCGGGCCGTTTTTTTCCAGATATTGCAGGTGCTACAGCGCGAATTGCAACTGTAGAGCAGGCTAACGGTATAATTAATAGGCAGCATCCGGGGAAAGCCGATGTGCTTCATCAGCCAATATCCGAACATCCTGATAAGTAAGATTAACATTTCTGAAATTATTCCTTCAACGGCGCAGGTCTTTGGTTGAGTGGGCGATATCCCAGGCGAACGGATTTTTGCCTTTGGCATGGAAATCCCAGGCGCCCAGCAAGCGGCAATACATTTCCAAAGCCATCACGCCAAAGACTTTGGGCGCTGAAGCGGGAAACTCGCGCAGCTCGTCGAAAAGGATTCGCAACAGAGTGCTGCCGTCTTGCGAGACCACACTGTAGCCCTGTTTGTTCTTCAGCCAGAGATGTCCGTTCTGGATCCGCCGGCGCTGTTTAATGAAGTCTTTAAGGTTGGTGGGACCTTTATTACTGATTATAGCTCCCGGAACATATCTCAGTTTCAGGCCATGGGAACGCACGATTGCCTCGATGCTGGCTTCATCAACGGCGGAATCCGCCGGAATTGAATCCATAAGCTTGCGAAAAGCGATCATTTCGCCGAGTTTGGGAGAAATCAGCGCCATACGATGATGCAGACGCCAAAGCAAATGTACGGCATAGCCCATGAAAGTGTCTTCAGAGTTGACTGGAACAGGCCTGCCACCGCTGGCTCCCACCTTGGGATCGGTAAAAGTGGCGACCAGCTTCTCGATGGTGGTGGGCGCGGGGATCACATCACCGGAAATCACGATCGCAATCGGGGAGCTTGCTCTAGCAAGAAAGAGATTGATCGCGCTGGATTTGCCTTCCCGCCTGGCTTGACGGATCAGGCGCACCTTTGGCTGGCTCAGAGCAAAGCTTTCCACCAGTTCGTCGGTACCGTCTGTGCTGGCACTGGAAACCACGATGATCTCAGAGATTTCTGCCAGGTCAAGCTTCTGCGTGCAAAGCGCTTCCAAGAGGGGGATAATGTTATCCGCTTCGTTGTAGGCAAACACGCCCAAGGAGCAGGTTAAAATAGTATCTGGCTCCATATCTCTCAACCGGACATGCCTTCGATGCCCTCACGGGCGCGCATTTCCTTATTTATAGAATCCAGGATTCCGTTCAAGAATTTAACGGCGCCCTCTTCGCAGAACTTTTTTGCGATTTCGAGCGCTTCGTTGATGATCACCGCCGGCGGAGTATCTGTGTACATCAGTTCGTAAACTGCGATGTGCAGGATGCCCCGGTCTATGCGGGAGATTTTTTCCTCGCTCCAGTGCTCGCTGTTCTTTTCAATCTCTGCCTTGATGTCGGTCTGGTTGATGATCGCGTTTTTCACCAGATCATCGGCAAAGTCCATCACTCCGGCAGCATTTTGAAGCTTTTCCATTTTGGCGAGCTGATTCAGAAGTTCCAGGTAGCTATTCAACATCCCGTATTCGCGAAACCCCGGATCGATCTCCTGAAAGTTCAGGGCGTAGAGAGTCTGAGCCGCCAGCTCGCGGGATTTACGCCTTTGTCCCAAGCTTGATTTCCGCCATTAGATTGAGCATTTCCAAGGCTGCGCTGGCCGCTGAAAAACCTTTGTTCCCAGCTTTGGCGCCGGCGCGCTCCAGTGCTTGTTCGATTGTATCTGTGGTTAAAACACCAAAAATCACCGGTTTTGCTTGGCTAAATGCCACCTGGGCGACCCCTTTACTAACTTCGGCAGCCACGTATTCAAAGTGCGGTGTGCCGCCCCGGATTACAGCCCCGAGACAAATCACGGCATCATATTTATCGCTCTGTGCCGCTGCTTTGGCAATTTGGGGGATCTCAAAGGCGCCAGGCACCCAGATAACCGTAATGTCTTCTTCCAGTACATCATGCCGGATGAGGCAGTCAATCGCCCCTTCCATCAGTTTTCGGCTCACCAGTTCGTTGAACCGGCTTACCACCAGGGCAAGCTTGTAACCTTTTGATACCAGGTTCCCTTCAATGATTTTCATTGTTTTTGCTCCTTTTCGCAAGGATGTTTTTACACGATAAACCATAAAATTCAAAGCGCTTATTAAATCAAGGAAAATCTTTACCCCGGAACTGCAACGCGGCAACTGATGGTTGGACAGCTCTCTGGCGAATATGTGTTTCCCCTGTTCATTTCCCCCATAACGCTTCCAATCCAAGCCAGCAAGGAGGACCTCTATTTGTTTCAGGGATGGCAGGTTCCGAGAAAAAGGTAAAATTTGGTTGACGGAAACAGAGTATCCAAAAATCATGTAAATTACAAATAATTATGGTGCGAAAATGACCAGACTATTCCAACCCGAATTAGTTAAGATCGTAGATGGATTTAAGACTAAATCCGATTGTCTGAACTATTTGACAGACATGCTGGCAAAAAGCGGCTGTCTTAATTTTCCCGACCGGTTTTTGGCCGCAGTGAAAGGCCGTGAGGATATCATGAGCACCGGCATCGGTAAAGGTGTGGCCATACCGCACGCTCGTGATCTGACTGTTACATGCATGAAGGTGGCAGTCTGCCTGATTCACGAACCGCTGGAGTTTGAAAGCGTGGACGATCTTCCCGTGCAATTGGTGTTCATGATCGCCGTGCCGCAAAGCGCCACCAAAGAGTATATGAAAATCCTGCGCTCGCTCTCTGAGTACCTGAGACAAAGCGAGAACCGCAATATCCTGATCAACGCAAACAGCGAGACGGAGCTATATAATGACGTACTCAAAATCGAAGATATTATTACTAGCAGCATTAACGCTTAGCACCTGCGTCCTGCCTTTGCTGGCAGTGAACGACGACGCCGGGACCACCGGATTCGCCAGCTTGAAAAACGTTTATTCGGCCCGGGCCATCGCCATGGGCCAATCTCTCACCGGCGAAACCGGAAACCCCGACGGGCTGCACTTCAATCCCGCTTCAATCATCAAGATAGATGGCAACGAGGTCGGGACTACATACACCAACGCATTTGTGGGCTCTCAGGGCGGACAGTTGCAATTTCTCTGGCCCAAAAACCGATTCACGGCCTGGGGTTTTGCGCTCAAATATATGAATATGGGTCTGATGGAACGCACCGAGGTTGATCAAAATGGCGATCTGGTTTCCACGGGTGAAACTTTCGGCGCCAGCAACATCGTCGCCAGCGCGTCCATGGCAAAATATATCTCCGACGCTCTCGATGTGGGCGGAACTGTCAAGGTGATTTACGACCAGATCGACAATAACTCCGCGACCGCGGGAATGCTGGATATTGGCATCATCCACCATCCTGCCAACGAGAAATTAAAGGTCGGGTTGAGCCTGCGCAATATCGGCTTACAGATCACTCGTTACACAGATTCTGGATATAAAGAAAAACTGCCCTTCACCTTCGCGGCGGGTATGACCTACGATTTCAACCCCCAAATCCTGGCTAGCCTCGAGATTGGCAAAGCCACGGGCGAAAACATCGTCGCCAAGGCGGGAGTCGAATATCTGCTTAATCCCGCTTTCGCTCTGCGCGGAGGCTTTAGAACCAACGCTTCAGACGGTTATAATGGCGGCACCTTCGCTTTCGCTTCAGGCTTATCTTTAGGCGCTGGCTGGAACTGGAACAAATACCGCATCGATTATGGCGTTTCCTCATACGGAGATTTGGGCTGGATCAACCAGATCAGCCTAAACTACGAATTCTGAAGTTCATTAAGCGAATCAGGATAAGCTGCTATGCGTGATTTTCTGCTGGAAATAGGAATTGAGGAGGTCCCCGCCCCCAGTTTACAGCCTGTGGTGGATTTCATCCTGTCTTCCTTTCAGAAACTGATGCGGGATATGGGCCTGCAATATGCTGAAGTAATGGCAAGTTCAACTCCCCGGCGTTTTTTCCTGATCGCACGGGAGATGCAGGAAACCCAGCCAGACCTCAAAGTCAACAAGACCGGTCCAGCCAAAAAAATAGCTTACGACGAGGCTGGCAACCTTTTACCGGCTGCGCTGGGCTTTCTGAAAAAGAACAATGCCAAGGCTGAGGATCTATATATCGAAACAACCGAAAAAGGCGAATTCATCGCCCTCAGCTATGTCCAGACCGGACGGTCCACTGCGGATATCCTCAGAGAGTGGATTCCGGGCCTCATTAACCGCCTGCCCTTTGCCAAGACGATGATCTGGAACGGTTCACGGCTGGCCTTATCCCGTCCCCTGCGCTGGCTCTGCGTTTTGTGGGGCTCCGAGATTCTGAAAGCGGAGTCCGGCGGAGTAAAAAGCGGAAATGTTACCTTTGGCAACCGCTATCTGGGCCTTGACCAATCCCTCTCAGTCAGCTCTGCTGGTGATTACATCAAGGTTTTGGAGACCAATTCGGTAATAGCGGATCGAGAAATCCGCAGGGCCAAACTGGTTTCGGAGCTTCAGAGGGTTGACTTGGACGAGGGCCTGAAAGTTGTCAAAGACGAGCGTTTGACAGACACTGTCACTGATCTGGTGGAATATCCCACCGCCGTGGTCGCTGAGTTCAGCGCCAAATTTCTCTCTCTCCCTGAAAAGATCATCACCTCCACCATCAGTCAGAATCAAAAATACTATTCCGTACAAGATGAGTCCGGCCGCCTGAGCAACAAGTTTGTCTTCATTTCGAACGGCGATCCCAAGTTTTCAGACCTCATCCGCAAAGGCAACGAAAAGGTTGTCACGGCAAGGCTGGCAGACGCTCTGTGGTATTTTCAGGAAGATACGAAAAAACCCTTGGAAAGTTATCTGCCCCGTCTGAAAGAGGTGGTGTTCCAGTCAAAACTGGGAACGATGGCTGATAAGACGACCCGAATCGGCAAGATAGCCGGATACCTGTGCCAAAACCTGGCCATGGACGAGGAAAACTCCACCCTGGTCAAGCGCGCGGCTCTGCTGAGCAAAGCGGATCTGGTGACCACCATGCTCGGAGAAAAAGAATTCACCAAGCTACAGGGCTACATAGGCAAACAATACGCCCTGGCCGGCGGCGAAGACAGCCGGGTTGCCCAAGCGATCTATGAACATTACCAGCCTCGCGGCACCAATGACGGTTTGCCCCAAACTCAAATCGGAGCGGTGATCGCGGTAGCGGACAAGCTGGACAGCGTTTGCGGGATCATCGGCATCGGCCAGCTCCCCACAGGCTCCGCAGACCCTTTTGCTTTGCGCAGAGCGGCCAACGGGGTGGTGCAAATCATCGTGGAACGCGGCTGGAATCTCGATTTTTCTGCCCTGATCGATTTTGCACTGGAGCTTGTCAGACTGAAGCCTGAACTTACTCCCAGTGCCCAGCAAGACGTTCAGGCCTTTTTCCGCCAGCGGGTGGAATGGTTGCTGCGGCAATTAGATCTGGATTATGACGTGATCGATAGTCTGAAGCATCTTTCGCTGGGCGATCTGCCCGATCTGAAGCGCCGCGGCCTGGCCCTGCAAAGCTTCCGATCCCGGGAAGATTTTCTGGGTCTGGTGATCGGCTTCAAACGAGTGGCCAATATTATTCAGACAGATCAAAAATTTCACAGTTTGGACCCATCTCTCTTCGAAACGGAAGAAGAAAAAGAGCTGTATGCCTCTTTGCAAAAACTGCGCGCAGAGATCAGCGAAAACCTTGCCAACAGCGATTACCAGCGGGCTATAGCCAGTCTGGTGGATTACGGAACAAGCATCAACAGATTTTTCGACGCCGTGTTGGTAAACTGTGAAGACCCTGTTTTGCGCGGCAACCGCCACGCCCTTTTGCGCGATATCAAGGAAGAATTTCTGCGGGTGGCCGACATCTCCCGCATTGTGATAGACAATGAAAACATGGAGCATAAATAATGGATATCATCTCCGATTTAAGAGCCAAAGCCAAACACCTGGAAGGGCGTATAGTACTGCCCGAAAGCATGGACACCAGAACCCTGCAAGCTGCCGAAATAGTTTTGGCCGAAGGTTTTGCGGACATCATCCTGGTGGGCGATCCGGAATCAATCAAGGCCCGGGAACAGATCCTGGACCTCGATCTCAGCCGGGCTACGATCATAGACCCCAAAACATTTCCAGAACTGGAAAAATTTGCCGATTTCTACTATGAAAAGCGCAAGGAAAAAGGCGTCACCCGCGAACAAGCGGCTCAGACAGTCCTGAACGAAATTTATTTCGCTTCGCTCTTGGTAAAGTTCGGCTATGCAGACGGCATGGTCGCCGGAGCGGTTAATACCACTGCAGACGTCTTGCGCGCTGGCTTGCAGGTCGTGGGCGTGACTGAAGGCGTGAAAACCGTTTCCAGCTGCTTCTTTATGGTGGTTCTGGATTATCTGCTGGAAGACAGAGTGTATCTGTTTGCGGATTGCGCCGTGGTGCCCGATCCAGACGCCGAGCAACTTGCCGACATTGCGATCAGCACGGCATCCACACGCAGAGCGATACTGGGCGATGAACCCAAGGTCGCGCTGCTGTCGTTTTCCACCCGGGGCAGCGCTCAGCACGAGAAAGTGGAGAAAATACAGGAAGCCAAGAGGATTCTCACCAAACGCAGAGTCGATTTTGACTTCGACGGAGAGATGCAGCTCGACGCGGCAATCGTTCCTCAAATCGCCAAAATGAAAGCACCTGACAGCAAGGTCGCCGGCATCGCCAACACCCTCATTTTTCCAGACCTGCAATCTGGCAATATCGGCTACAAATTGGTTCAGCGTTTTGCCAAGGCGGAAGCAATCGGACCGATTATCCAGGGACTGGACGCTCCAGTCTGTGACCTCTCCCGCGGCAGTTCGCGAGACGATATCGTAAACACCTGCGTATTGGTGCTGCTGATGGCGAATCAGAAAAAGAATAAGAAAAAAGGAAAGCGAAATGTCAATTAAGATTTCAAACCGGATCAAACTGGTAAAACCCTCACCCACGCTCACCCTTTCAGCCCGGGCCAAGGAAATGAAGGCCGCCGGCATCGATGTGATCAATTTTGGAGTCGGAGAACCTGATTTCAACACCCCGGAATACATTAAAAAATCGGCTGTTGCCGCCATCGAAGCCAATTTCACCCGCTACACTGCAGATGCCGGCATCATCGAACTCCGCCAGGCGATTTGCGACAAACTGCTGAAAGACAACAACCTCTCCTACGAGCCCAAACAGATTTTGGTCTCCCCCGGCGCCAAAGCGTCCATCGTGAACATCCTGATCGCAGTCTGCGACTCCCAGGATCAAGTTCTGATGCCCGCTCCCTATTGGGT
>CAXYWN010000059.1:0-10093 GCA_964292625.1 uncultured bacterium | reverse complement strand
CGAACCTGCTCAGGCAAAATTATCCCAACCCCTTCAATCCCGAAACCACAATCAGCTTCGACATGCCCCAGCCCGGCACCGCCAAGCTTGAAGTTTACAACGTCAAAGGCCAGCTTGTTAAAACTCTGGCCGGCGGCACCCACGAGTTCGGTCGCCACAGCTACGTCTGGAATGGCACCGACCTTAGCGGAAACAGCGTCTCCAGCGGAATCTACTTCTATCGCCTGACCACCGCTGGCCACAGCGAAAGCCGTAAAATGATGCTGCTGAAATAAACTCTATCCCAGCCGGAGCCGATCCGGCTCAACATAAAAGGGGATGGCCTTTTCAGCCATCCCCTTTTTATTGCAGTGATTCTATTTCAACTACAGTAGTTTGAGGCTGTTCATTTGCGCAGCATCAGCCAGATGAAGAAAGGACATCCAACCGCTGCGGTAACCACGCCGACCGGAAGTTCGATGGCAGCAATGTTTTTGGCGATCAGATCGCCCAGCATCAGGAATATCCCGCCTGCCGCCAGAGACCAAAGATAGACTTTTTTTTGTCCGGAAGGTACAAAAAAGCGCACCACATGCGGAATGATGAGCCCCACAAAGCCGATGATCCCGGCATAGGAGACGGTGATCCCGATAAGCAGGGAAGTGAGGATGAAAATCTCTTTGCGCACGCGGGACACGTTTATCCCCACGCTGCCGGCATAGACGTCTCCCCCGCTCATAATATCCAGAGCAGGAGCCCGGAAATACAGCCAGGCCAGAATGAGCGACGAAATCGCCATCAAGACCAGGAAAAAATTCCATTCCCCATGGGTAAAGACATGGCCAAGATTGCCCATCAGGGTGCCCAGGATGATCATCGTGTCCTTTTGAAAAAGATACATCACCAGCGAGATTCCCGCGGCAAAAAACATCCCGGCGATCACCCCCGCGATCAGCAGCCGGCTGCGGTCAAAGCTGCCTTTTTTTTGGGCGAGACGCCAGACAAGCAGCAAAGTGATTAAAGCCCCGGCAAATCCACCCAAAGGCATCAACAGAGTGAGTCCCAGCACTCCGAAGAGGATCGCTCCGAAGGCCGAACCAGAGGAAATGCCCAGTATGTATGGCTCCGCCAGAGGATTGGCGAGCATCAGTTGATATACAGAGCCGATCCCGGCCAGGGCCATGCCCGTAAAAAGCGTCAGGATCAGCCGCGGTAAACGCAGTTCGAAAACGATATTAGAGTCCGCGGCGCCGCCAAAAAGGTAGAGGGCGCCGATGAGAATGCCCGCTACAGAAAGCAGAAGCGCAAAAATCCAGCTTCGTTTCATCTTCGCTTCATTAAGGGAAGAATAGCCGGTTCAGGCGTTTCATACCTTCCAGAACTCTGGGAGTAGCACGCTGGATCAGGTCCGGATGGATATCAGCCTCGAAATAGACCCGCCCGTTCCGGATGGCGGGCAAATCCTGCCAGCCTTTGCGGGCCAGGATGGATTCCAGACTGTCGTGAGAATAACAGATGATGATATCGGGTCTGGCTTTGACGATGTCCTCCGCGCTAACGCGGGCGTAATCCCGCTCCAGGATGCTGAAGATATTGTCGCCCCCCGCTGTTTCGATCAATTCGCCCACAAACGATGCGTCGGAAACGCTCATCAGCGGATCGCGATAGATCTCCAGATAGACCCGGGGCCTTGTTACTCCTGCGGTCTGGGCCCTCATTTCAGCAATCCCCCTGCGCAGGCTGTCGGCCAAAGCGTTCGCCTCCGGAGTTTTGCTTATCATGCTTCCGATCTCTTGCACCACGCGGGGCAGATCGTCCAGCTTTTTGGGATAGATTTGCTTGACCTTTAGCCCCAACTTTTCCAAATCGCGGGTGAGCGATTCCTGTTCCAGCGCAGAAGTGAACACCAGATCCGGTTTCAGGGCCAGAATCGCCTCTTTGTTCACGGAGCCAAAATTCCCCACTTGCTTGATTTGGCAAAGCTCAGAGGGATAATCACATTCCTTGGTGATGCCCACCAGATATTGCGTGCCGTCCAACGCCGCTATGATCTCCGCCACTTCCGGCGAGAGTACCACGATCCGCATTTGCCCCTGCTCCGCTTCCTCTTTTGCACAAGCGCCGACGATCAGGCCCGCCAAAAGCATCAGCAGCCCGATCAATCCGGCAACCCGTTTTTTCAATTCAAGATGTCCACGCGGATCTGGGAGGCATCTGTCAGCCAGTAAACTTCGTTTTTGAGTTCGGTCACATCCTTGCTATCCATGCGGACGCAGCAATGCGAACCGTCGCGCCCGACGGAAGAAGGCCTGCTGGTGCCGTGAATCCCGAACCGTGCCCAGCTGCCGCCGGAAAAGCTGCCGCGGCTGGTGTTCAGGGAGAAGAACCAGGGGCCGTAAACTCCGGGTTGGCTGACATTTCCGGTGATGGGAGATGTGTAGCGCCAGGTGATGGAACTGTAAATGGCGTTGATGTTGTAATGCCCCTCCGGTGTCGTCATATCGTTCTCTTTGCTTTTATCTTTGGGGTTCTTTCCAGAGGCCACCGGATAAGTCTTCAGCAGCAC
Organism: uncultured bacterium; assembly: GCA_964292625.1. Taxonomy (GTDB): domain Bacteria; phylum Cloacimonadota; class Cloacimonadia; order Cloacimonadales; family Cloacimonadaceae; genus Syntrophosphaera. The sequence continues at coordinate 7,548 of CAXYWN010000059.1, read as the reverse complement.
CCCGTGTTTGTAGAGATGGAGCTTGTGCTTGCCTTTTTGGATGATGATATAGTAGCCATTGGTGATATTCCTTGGGCTGCGGTTTGTCCAGGCTTGCAGGCTGTCTGTATAAGCCGGCAGCACTTTCAACGCGCCATCTTGGGTGTACAGACTCTCCTGTACAGCGATGGTCGGTTCAGTTAAATCGGTGGAGTTCGGCGTCTGCCCCCATATAACTCCAGAATAAATCAACAATAGCATAATCGGCAGGATCTTGCCATAAATCTGTCGAATCAATTTCACCTCATCTAATCAATTTATTTGTCCAAGCCCCACTCACCCATCCGTATGGAACACTCGCCGACATTCAAGAAATCTGTCAACTGCTTTTTATACTCAGCGGCGACTTGAAACCCTCAGCCTAATTCTTCCGGCCAGTTCTGCCAGATCCGGGCGAGAGGACTCGATTTTTCGGTTGACGAATTAGGGCTAAACAAATTTACAGTAAACTCATTCAAATAGTTATAAATACGACATTACAGGTATTTGAGGAGAATCAATGAAACGTATGTTTTTGCTGCTTTTGACGCTCGCGGTCCTCACGCTGGGTGCCAAGAGCCCAGATCCCAAGGCCATCATCGGCAAGATAGACGATGTATCCTACACCTACGGAGAGTATAATAAAATCCTCTCCAATTATTACGATTACCACAAAAACCAGAATGGCCGGGCTCTCACCGACCAGGAAAAAGCGGAGCTGAACAACCGCTGTTGGGAAGAATTGCTGGGCCGCTATATCTACGATAAAGCCATCAAGGCCGGCAAGATCAAAATCACTCAGCAGGAATTGCTTGGCGAGGCGAAAAAGAATCCGCCCGCAGCTGTGAAGAATATACCGGACCTGACGGTCAAAGGTAAATTCGACCAGAAAAACTACGAAAAGGCGCTCACCGAGAACAAACAATTCCGGGACGCCGTGCTGGACGAAGTTAAACCGCTGTATCAGTATAACAAATTACTCAATGCCATCCGTTCCGAGGCCGTCGTGATCGAAGACAGCGTGCGGGTGCAATGGGAACAGGACACCGAGATGGTGGATGCCAAAATCATCTTTTTTGATGCCAACCGCCAGACCACCGTGGTTGCCACCGAAGACGAAGCCCGCAGCTATTTCCAGGAAAGGCTCGAGGAATTCCGCAAGGACGACTGCCGCCGCTACAGCTACATTAAATTTGCCAAAGTGCCTTCACAAGAGGACTCTCTGGCCGTCCGGGAACAGGCGTGGCAGATCTACCGCGAGCTTAAATCCGGAGGCGATTTTGCCGAAATGGCCCGCACCCAGTCCCAAGACCCGGGGTCTGCGGTCAACGGCGGCGATCTGGGCTGGTTTGCCCGGGGCCGGATGGTGCCTGTTTTCGAAGAAACTGCCTTTAGCTCTCCGGTCGGAATGATCGCCGAACCCGTTCTATCCAATTTTGGCTGGCACATCATCCAAACCCAGGATCGCAGGGAAACCGCTGACGGCGAAGAGGTTTCCGCGCGGCATATCCTGATTCGGCTTGAACCAAGCCTCGCCACCCAACAGAGGATGAAATCCCAAAGCGCTGAATTGTATGATCTGGCAAAGCAAAAGGGTTTGGAAAGAGCGGCCCGCGAACTGGGCCTGCAGGTGGAAGAATCGTCGGTTTTCCAAGCCAAAGATGCTTTCGTCCCGGGGATAGGAAGGGATCCAGGCTTGGTCAGTTTCGCCTTTGCCAATCCGGAAGGCGCCCTGGCCGATTTCTTCTTTTCACCTTCAGGGGATATCTACCTCTGCGAAGTCTCGGGAGTCTATCCGGTTTATTATCCCACTTTCGAGGAAGAACGGAGCAGGGTGATGAGCAACGCCTCAAGTGCCAAGCGCGGCTACACCATGAACGCTCGCGTGCAGAACTTCGTAAGCAATCTCAAAGCTGAGCAATACCTTGCCTGGGCGGAACGCGACAGCATCATGGTGGTGGAAATCTCCGATCACAAAAAAGGGGATAATATCAGTTCCATCGGTAAAGTGCCGGCCATCGAGGAAGCTCTGTTCAACACTCCGGAAGGATCTTTCGCGCCCCTGATCAGCGAAGCGATGCGCTGGTATCTGGTTAAGGTGGAAAGCCACCAAATTCCCGATCCAGCCGTCTGGGCAAGGGATAAGAAGAAACTGCTGGCCGACGCGAAGGAAAAAGCCCGGCAGGACCATCTGAACGAATGGTACCGGCTGGAACGCCAAAAAATCAGCATCATCGACAACCGCCGGGACTATTACGACCTCAGTTCCACCGGAAGGGTTATTCAGCTCTAAAGTTAAACTCTCTCCGCCCTAAGCGCTTCAAGCAAACCAACAGGAGATTTTGTAAGGGCCAGCAGTCATAAATGGCTGTTGGCCTCGTTTTATTCTGACTGAGCCCTGGGGCTTGGGTTGAGGGCAGGTAAGGGTGAAGGTTTATGTGGTCAGCAATGAGGAAGGTCGGAGGATTCGGGATGATAGTGAATCATCACCCGGCGCAGTCCGCCTGCGTAATGCGCCAGCAGCTTGTCTTCCACGCTGTGGGCGATGGTATTACCCTCATCAACGCTGATGCCGCCATCCACGCAGATCGTCATTTCGATCGTATAGACAGTTCCAAAGCGATGTACACCCAGGTCTTCGATGCTGTGCACTCCGTCCACAGACAGCGCAATCTGCCGCACCGTGTCGCCAAATTCTTTGTCCGGAACGGCATCCATCAGTTCCCTAGATGATTCCATGATGATGGAAATGCCGGTTCTGAAGATGAAAACCGCCACGATCGCCCCTGCCGCCGGATCCATCCACCGCAATCCTAAACGGGCCGCGACCACGCCCACGATCACCGCTCCGGTGGCCATGATGTCGTTCAGATGGTCATCGGCCAGGGCTTTGAGGGTGGGGTTGCTGGTGCGGCGGGTGTTATCTCTGGTGAACTTATAGAGGAAGATCTTCAACAGCAAGGTACCCACCGCGATCACCATCACCCAGAGCGAAGAGGCTGGGTTGCCGGAATTACTGGTCACCAGATCATAAACTTTGTTGATCGATTCCCAGAAGATAGCGATGCCGGTGGTAATGATAAAAGCGCCCACCACGAGCGCTGAGATGCTCTCCAGTTGGCGATGTCCGTAGGGATGTTCCGGATCCGCGGGTTTATTGGCCTGGCGCAGGAAGATTTTCACCGCCACATAATATACAACGTCCGAGCTGGAATTTATGCCGTCGGCCAATAGGGCTTGCGAATGGCCGAAGATTCCAATCAGGGATTTAAGGATGGCCAGGATGACGTTGGTGAAGAGGCCAAAATTGACCGTGCGTTCGGTGATTTTATCCCGGTCGCTCATGAGGCCAATTCCCGGATATCAGGCAAGTCGAGGTGCGGAAATGTCTTACGCAGTTTGGCGCGGAAATCGGCGGCGTCGATGGCATGGACGCCAACTGCCGCTGAGTTTAGGGCCCAGCCTCGGATCCGAAATGGGATCAGGACTTCAGGCCGGACCTCTGCCACAAAGCGCTCGAGTTTGAACAAACCAAGTTTCAGGCACTCGGGATGACGCAACAGGATTTTGGCGCCGGAAGCGGCCAGAGGTTCACGCAGCGCTCCATAAACTGAATCAGTTAGAGCGCCGGGGATGTAAAGAGATTCCAAACCTGCTGCCAGAATCGTTTTCAGGGCCTTTTCATTGCCCAGCAGGGAGTGCAGGCCGGTTTCTGACCACAGAGCGCCGCGTTTGCAGAGGATCTGGTCGGAACCAAGTAGGCGGCTCCGATCCGGAGAAGCTATGTCTGCTTCTGGCAGAGCGTTCAGTGCCTCCAGACGCCTGATTTCGCCGATAATGGCGGCAATAGTGCCGAAACTCGCCCCGATCATCACCGCGATGGAGTCCACGGCCTCTGATAGAGCGATGGATTTACGGTCCAGGGAGCCGTCGATTAAGACTTTGGCCGCGCCGAGGGCTTGCATCCTATGTAGTAAAAAAGTCTGTTCTGAGACGGAGCCTGGTCCTGTGATCTCGGTCTGCAGAGGCGCCAGGCTTCGTGCCAGCCAGAGTGGCCGGGTGCTTGAGCCTGCCGGCAGCTTTTCCAAGACCGCCACCCCGCTGCCCAGCTTGTCCAGAGCGGGGGTGTCGCAACAAAATATGAGGTCAGAATCCAGTTTTACCGCGGGTTTGGGTATGCGGAAGACCGTATCTCGTTCTTCACCGTCGATTCCGGTGCTGAAAACTCCCCAGATTCGTTCTCTGCGCTTGCTTAGCAGATAATTCAGCAGGGTCGTTTTCCCGGCGTTTTTGCAGATGCCAACTATCGCCACCGCGCAAAAATCCGCGGCATGGATCCAGTCGAAGGAACCTTGCCCGGCAGCATGCTGCATCAGATCTTTCCCGGTTTACTTCTTGCGGCGCTGGTTGCGGCGGGTGTCGGGCGGACCGATGGAAACTTTTTTGCCTCGCAACAGTGCCATTACGCCTTCTGTAGATTGGCGTTCAGATGTGCAGCGGGCCTTGTATTTCTTGTCGTCCAAAGGCACAAATCCAGGCTCTGTGTATGCGGTAATGAAGCCTTCGTAATTACGCAGCACCACTCTTCCAGGCATCTGGGCGATGAGATAATTCGGCATAACCGGAATCTTGCCGCCTCCGCCGGGGGCGTCCACAACGTAGGTGGGAACGCAAAGTCCGGAGGTATGGCCGCGCAGGGATTCGATGATTTCGATGCCTTTGGAGATGGGAGTGCGGAAATGGGCGATTCCTTCTGAGAGGTCGCACTGATAGATGTAATAGGGCCGCACGCGGTTGCGCACGAGGCCATGCACAAGCGCCTTCATCACATCCACATGGTCGTTGATGCCTTTCAGCAAAACAGTCTGATTGCCCAGAACTACTCCCGCTTCCGCAAGCTTGGCCAAAGCGGCCGCGGAATCTTTGGTGATCTCGTTTGGATGGTTGAAATGAGTGTTCAGCCACACGAACTTATATTTCTTGAGGACGGCGATCAGCTCATCGGTGATGCGCTGGGGCATTACCACCGGCGTTCTGGTGCCGATGCGAACGATATCCACGTGTTTGATGCGGGAAAGGCGTTCCAAAATCTCATCGATGCGGCCGTCACCCATGGTGAGAGGATCGCCGCCAGAGAGAATCACATCGCGCACTTCCTTGTGGTTTTCTATATACTCGATGGCCTTGTCAACGTTCTCGCGGGGCATCGGGGCGTCGTATTCACCGGCTTTGCGGCGCCGGGTGCAGTGACGGCAATACATCGAGCATTGGTCCGTAAGCAGCAGCAAAACCCGGTCGGGATAGCGGTGTGTCATTCCGGGCACGGGGGAGTCTGCATCTTCATGCAGCGGATCCGGCATGTCATGAGGATCCATTTCGCTTTCGGCTATGCGGGGGATGGCCTGAAGGCGCACAGGGTCGTTGGGGTTTTTGGGGTCGATCAGGCTAAGATAGTACGTCGTGATGGCCATGCGGAAGGAAAAGCCCTGGGCTTTGGCGACGGCCTCTTCGTCCGGCTGGAGTTCAATATATTTCTTCAGGGTCTTAAAATCGGTGATGCGGTTACGGATCTGCCAATGCCAATCATTCCATTCCTGGGCTGTGGCGATCGAACGAATGTTGGTTATCGGGGTCATATTTTCCTCACCTATCCGTGTATCTTTCCTGGAAGATCTTCATCAGAATAGGGTTACGGCGCAGCAGATCGAGGGAGATTGCCGCATGGTGACGCGCGTAGCCATTGCCCAGAATCATATCCACGTCTGCACCAATTCCTTCCGCGCCAAGAGCGGCTTTGGTGAAGGAGGTGGCCATGGAAAAGAAATAGACAAGGCCGCGGTCCTTGCAGGCCATGATGGAGGGCAGTTCCGTGTCTTCGATGTTCACCACGTTGATCACCACATCGGCCATCTGGCCGCGGGTGTGGCGGGCGACTTCCTTCTGGATGGTCAAAGCATCCGTAGCGTCGGCAATGATTACCTCGTTGCAGCCTGTGTCCTTGCAGGTTTGGATGTAATTAGGATTGCGCACAATCCCGATCACCTTGCCGGAAACGCCTACCCGCTCGCGCGCGATGGCGTTGCAGAGTACTCCACTTTTTCCGTTCGCGCCCAAAATCACCACCGTGTCGCCTGGCTTGGCCAAACGTTCCGCCTGGGCTGGCGCTCCAGCCACGTCCAAAACTGAAAGGGCCAGATTCTCATCCATATCGTCCGGCAATTTGGCATAAATCCCGCTGCTGAAAAGGATGGCCTGACCTTCGATCTCAACCTGGTCCTTGTCAAACAGCACGCGCTTGACCTTGTTGATCTTCAGCGGCGTGAGAGAAAGCGATACCAGGCTGGCGATCGTGTCGCCCACGGCGATCTCGTCTTCCATCTCAAACTTCGGCCCTATCTGGGCCACCCGCCCGATCAACATTCCGCCCGAGCCGGTGTCCTTATTCTTGTGTTTGCCGGTGCGGTTCACGAGGTCGTTGGCGTGTTCCGCGAAGGCTTTGGCCATGTCTGTGTGGCCTTGCGCGGCCAGCTTGTTTTTGATCTGGTGGAAAGAGGCGGAATCCACATTGAGGCGGATTACGTCGATGAGCAGTTCGTTGTCCCATATCTCGCTCATATCATTGTTCAAAACCTTGGCAGGTTGGGGCAGAACGCCCTTGGGTTCAATTACTCGGTGTGTTCCAAAACGGCAGCCGCCGATTTTCATATTTAACTCCCTAAGATGCTGTGATCTATTATTTTAATTGTTTTTAAACTGAAACGTCAGTTTTCCTGACAGGCAGGTTTTGTCAAGGACAAAGCGGCAGCTGGGGATCGAAGGGAAAACCGCTTTCTATTCCTGGTCTGGAGGCGGATCTTGGTTTACCTGACCAATGGAAGGCGGAATGAACAATTCCGGGCGGGTAAAATCGTAATACAATACCCGCAGATTACCCTCCGGGGAATAAGAATAAACGGCAGACCGGGTTTCTTCAAAGATCCAGCTTAGGCTTTCACGTTGCTTGTCCACGTGCACGGTTTCCCCATGCATTTTGTGCATTTGCGCAAGCACGTATTTATCTTGCTCGGGTGTGTTGTCCTCGTTATAAACAACACTCCAGCCGTGCAGAATCTCCGTTTCGGGGTCCACATAGAGCACCACAAAATCCACCAGGGGATTGTAGTCCGAATAATACAAGACCATGCTGCTGATAATTTCGCGAGCGATAAATCCTTGCTCTACCATCAGCGAGTCCGCCGTGTTCAGATCATCGTCGTAGGCAAGGCCAAAAAGGCCCATCTGGGCGAATAACCCAGCCACGGCAATCCCGAACATTATTATTAAAGATACTTTTTTCATTTTTCACCTGAATTTAGTTCGGCGCATTAAATCTGCCCGCGCGTCTGGAGTCAATGAAAATCCTGAGCTTGAATTCCGGAAAAGCGGACCAAGGATGACCGGGAGGAGGAGCGAGAATAGCCTTGACAGAAAATCAGCCTTGAAACTGATTACTTCTTTAGGAGTTTGCAGATGATTGAAATAATTGGCCAA
>CAXYWN010000058.1:0-10139 GCA_964292625.1 uncultured bacterium | reverse complement strand
AAAAGGCCAACCGAACGTGATTTGCGATATTCTGATTGACATAAAACAACTGGAGCGGCAAAAAGGTTTCAAAAGCTTAAACAAGGAACTAATGGAGATTTTTATCCATGGCCTGCTGCACGGATTTGGCTACGATCATATCCGTTCGGGAGACTCTAAACAAATGAAAGAAAAAGAAGAACACTACATTAAACTTATGGAAGGTATGCACGCTTGTGGATGACGGCCCTATACTACCTTTGATATTGGTCATATTCGTTTTGCTATTGCTTTCAGCCTTTTTCTCGGGATCTGAAACAGCCTTTTTCTCTTTGCCCCGCATCTATCTCAAAAAGCTGGAAAACAGTAAAAGCTCGAGCGCGAAACGGATCCTCAATATGCTGAGGCAGCCCCGGAGACTCCTGATAACCATACTTCTGGGCAATACTTTTGTAAACATTGGGATTTCGTCCCTGGGGGCTTTATTCGCCCTGCGGATTGCCAAGCAATTTAATATGAATCCCATACCGGTCGTGACCTTGCAGGTGATCCTCACCACCTTGGTGATCGTTACCTTTGGCGAGATCATCCCCAAACTGGTGGCCTTGGCTACCGCGAACAATTTTGCCCGGATAGTCAGCCTGCCCTTGCAGATCCTCAGCTATATCTTCTATCTGCCGGTGTGGCTGATCGACAAATTGAGCAAGCTAATATCCAGCAAACAGAGCTCGGACAAGCATCTGGCTTCACGCCTCACCACGGAGGAATTTCACAACCTGATCCAGTCGAAACATTCCAAACACAGTCTCGATGAAAATGAGAAGCAAATGTTAGTCGGCCTTTTCAGTTTCCGGGAAGCCAAATTGACCGAGATCTACGTCCCCCGGGTGAAGGTTCGGGCCATAGAAGTGAATCAGACTTTGGAAGTCCTGCGGGATTTGATCATTTCCTCCGGGCACTCGCGCATTCCAGTGTATAAGGAAAAGATCGACGATATCATTGGCATCATCTACGTGAAAGATCTTTTGCTCTTTCCCGAAAAGACCAGCCTTACCGAACTGATGCGTCCCGCCTGGTTCGTTACCGAAAACATGAAGGTCCAGGCTTTGCTAACCCAGTTTAAGAAGAAGAAACTGCAAATGGCAGTGGTCGTGGATGAATATGGCGGAACATCGGGGATCGTTACTCTGGAAGATATTTTGGAAGAGATTGTGGGCGAGATCCGTGACGAATATGATCACGACGAAACTCCTGAGCTTATCAGGATCGACACCAAAACTTACCGAGTGAAGGGCATCTATAGCATCCGCCAGCTCAACCAGCAGTTAAATGTATCCATCGATGCGGATGAATATGACAATGTGGCGGAATATCGGCTCACTCAGCTCAACCATGTGCCCACGGCGGGGGAGATTCACATCTTGGATCACGCCCTGATATTCAAGGTGCTGGAAAGCGACGGCAAGAGCATCAAGCTGGTGGAGATCACCCGGCTCGAAGAAGATATATTTTGATTCATGGCTGAGACCGGAAATACCAAAAACCTTAACGGGGCGCAGCCAGGAAAGCCCCGCCACAGTATTTTTTGGCCATCCGTATTGTGGTTTTTGACTATCTGGTTAATGTCATCCTTGCCTGGAAAGCATCTGCCCAGCTCCAAAATTATTGGCCTGGACAAACTGGCACACGTTGGAGTGTATCTGATCCTGGGTTTGCTCACGAACCGCACCGTCCGCCTGCTTGGCGTCGGCAGGAAAAACATCTGGTGGATCTATCTGATTCTGTTGGCGACTGCCGGCTTGGACGAACTTCACCAGTTTCTGATTCCCCAGAGGTCGGTTTCCATCTGGGATTTTGCCGCCAATGCCGCTGGGCTTGGCATAGCCTTCGGCGCTTACTGGATTACACTTGATCGAAGTTGAAAACCTCAATCTGAGCCTGGCTGGGCAGTCCATCCTGGAGGATGTGAGTTTCCGGCTGGAAGACGGCCACAACCTTATCATCGTGGGACGCAGCGGCTCCGGCAAAACGGTGCTGATCAAGACCCTGATGGGCTTGTTTCATCCTGCCAGCGGTTCCATAAGGGTGGATGGGGTCGATGTCCATGCCGACGATAAAGAGCTGGTTTCAGAGGTCCGGCGCAGTTTTTCGATGGTTTTTCAGAATTCTGCGCTGCTGGATTCCTACTCTGTGTTCCAAAACGTCGCTCTGCCTCTATATGAGAGAGATGAAACCGACTATCCGGCCATCATGGAGAAAGTGCGTCACAGCCTTGCTGTGGTGGGGTTGGAAGACATCATGGATAAATATCCCGCTGAACTTAGTGGAGGAATGCGCAAACGGGTGGGTATAGCCAGGGCCCTGGTTTATGATCCCCGCTATATCATTTTTGACGAGCCTGTCTCAGGTCTGGACCCCATCACTTCGGCCGAAATACTCTACTATATCACGCAAATCATCGGTTTTGTGAAGGCTACAACCATCACCATCACCCACGATACCCGCAATCTTGATCAAATCGGCGACCATATCTTGTTTTTGGAACAGGGTCGGGCGCTGTTCTTCGGCTCCCTCGCCAAAATAAGGCAATCGGATGATCCCTTAATCAGACAATTTATGCAGAGCGAAATTTGAATAAAGCCGCCGAATTAGTCAACTCCGGACCTCTGGCTACCAAGAGCCCGAAGCCTTTGTTGGTGCTGGCTTTTCTCACAGCCACTGCCTGTAGCATCCATGTTTTTGAAAACCTGATTATGCGCATGTTGCCCCTGCCCTTCATCCGCCTCGGTCTGTCCAACATCGTGGTGATGTATCTGCTCTTTGAAAAAAAACCGCTGCAGGCAATTGTGGTCAATGTCACCAAATCCATTGTAGGAGGCGCGGTCACCTTCACCTTGTTGTCTCCGGCAACTTTGCTGTCGGTCTGCGGAGGCCTCGCAGCCATTTTTGCTATGTGGGCCGCTATTGGTATTAACCTGGGTTTCTCCGAGTATGGGGTGAGCATCCTGGGCGCGGTGGCGCACAATATGGTACAATTGATCCTGGTTCAGACAGTGGTTTTGCCGGGTGCTCGAGTTTTTGTATTGACACCATTGCTGCTGTTTTTAGGCTTGTGCAGTGGAATCCTGACTGCTTGGATTCTGCTACTTGTAAAAGAGAGATTTGTGAAACACAAGATTGGATATCATGAAGAAAAACAATAAACAGAAATGGTTTAAAGCCCTCAAGGTCGTGGGCATCATTGGCTGCGTCCTGGTTGGCATAGTCATTGGCGCCTTTTGGTATTATCAGGACGACCTGCCACCCACGGTGGAACTGAGAAATTATACCCTGCAAACGGGCAGCGAGGTTTATGACCGCAGCGGCAGGATGATCTATCTGTTCGCTTTTGAAAAGAGAAAGTTGGTTTCTCTCAAGGAACTGCCTCCGCATCTGATAGACGCGCTGATCGTCACGGAGGATAAACGCTTCTATTACCATCTTGGGGTGGACCCGATAGGCATAGTACGGGCAGTTTTTAAGGACCTCCAGACTGGAGATTTTTCGCAAGGCGCCAGCACCATCACCCAGCAGATGGCCAGAAATATGTTTCTCACGCTGGATAAAACCATCGCCCGCAAGATGCGCGAAATTGTTTTGGCCTTCAAGATTGAGGCCAGCTTCACCAAGGCTGAGATCCTGGAAATCTATCTTAACAAGATTTTCTGGGGCTCTCAAAATCACGGAGTGGAAACCGGGTCGCTATATTATTTTAACAAACACGCCCGGGATCTCAATCTGCCCGAATCAGCCCTGATCGTGGGTATGATTCAGCGGCCCAATTATTATGACCCCTTCAAGCACCCTGAGCGCGCAAAAACAAGGCGTGACGGTGTTTTGAAGCGAATGTACAAAAGCCGCAAGATCAGCGAAGCGGAATATCTGGAAGCGATTGCCAGCCCCGTCAATTCCCAGCGGGGCGGCAGTTACGCCCGCTTTGCCTCGGACTATTTCATCGAACAGGTCCGCTCCTATCTGGAAAACAAATACGGCACCGAGCGCGTGTTTGAAGGCGGCCTGAAGATATATACCACCTTGGATTCCGATATGTCTGCGGCGGCGGATTCGCTGTTCAACGCGTATCTCACCAGAGTGGAAAACAGCGGCGGCTTTCCCAACCGGTTTTCTTCGGTTCCCAAAGGCGCGCAGGATGTGGACACCAAATACATTCAGGGTGGATTGGCACTGATTGAAAACAAGACCGGTTACGTGCGGGTTTTGATCGGTGGCCGCAGTTTCGAACACAGCAAGTTCAGCCGCATGACCCAAGCCAGGAGGCAGCCGGGGTCTTCGATAAAACCGATCTATTACACGGAAGCATTGGAAAAAGGTTACCATCCGTCGAAGATTCTACCCGATGCGCCCATCACGATCGGCAACTGGTCGCCTAAAAACTCCGGCGGCTCTTATCATGGCAATACTCGTATGCGGGTAGCTCTGCAATGGTCTTACAACACTTGGGCGGTCAGGTGCGCCCAGGATATCGGACTGGGCGCCGTAAATGACGCCTTCCGCAAGTTTGGGCTGAATGTTCAAGCCAAGGACCTGACGGCCGCTCTGGGGGCCTATGAAGTTACGCCGCTGAACCTGATCGCGGCCTATACAACTTTTCCGAACGAAGGTATGCGGGCATCTCCCATCTTTGTGACCAGGGTGGAGGATATGAAAGGAAAGCTGATAGAACGGATCAATCCTCAGAAATACCGGGTCTGCTCTCAACAAGTGGCCTACATCATGACCAGCATGCTGCAAACGGTGGCCTCTTCCGGCACCGGCGGTTCTTCCCGCAACGGATATTACTGGGATAGTGCCGGCAAAACCGGTACCAGCAATCAAAATAACGATTCCTGGTTCATCGGCTTCAACAAGGCCTACACCCTGGGTGTTTGGACCGGCTTCGACAACCGTAACCTCAAGGTGGGAAAAGCACTTGCAGCCAGTATCTGGGGGCCGATCATGACCAAGGCCATCAAGATAGAGAACAACGGCCGAACCCCCAGCGCCAATGATTCCCGCTATGCGTTTGTGGAACCGCCCCGGATAGTGCATAGGAACATTAATCCCGTTACCGGTTTTGTGGTCAGAGGCGGGGGTATTTCGGAGATTTTCATCGAAGGTAACGAACCGGTGGTTTCACGCGATTCGCTATCCATGAATTATCCGCCCGGTTTTGGTTTTCAGGACCAATTTGAGCAGGACTTATAGGTGAGGGCTTAAACCATGAGAGATAACAATGATTATATTTGACGACCAACAAAGAGCGGCTTTTTACCCGCTGGCCCAAAACCGGAGCGTGGGAGACCTGCGCTGCGGCATCCTCAAACTCCGTCAGAGGTTGCAGCAATTTCTGGAAGACAGCGAAGATACTGCGATCTGGATTGACCCTTTGCTTACTGATCTGTACAGGGAACGCAAACCCGGATGGCAGGTGAATCAAGCTGCCCCGGCCAAAACCTTGCTGGTGAATTCCCGGTTGAAAGTGAGCCAGAGCTCAATCGAGGAAGTGAAAGGCCTCCCCGAAGGTCACTGTCTGCATCGCGGAGAGGTCATCCTGGCCTTGCGGACCAGCCGGGAGATCTCGGCACTGCCTTCACTGTCGGAACTTTCAGGGATGGGCTTCAAACCGATACCCTCCGAACTGGACATTTACAACAATCTCAGCGATATCATTCATGATAACGACCGTTTGCTCCGCTTCGATTTTGAACGGCTCTTCTATGATAACGACAACTATTTTGAGACCGAGGTCGGCGTAACGGCACTGAATCCGTACAGCATCTGGATCGGAGAAAACGTGGAGCTAAAGCCGGGCGTGGTTTTGGACGCTTCTGAGGGTCCGATCGTATTGGACCAGGGAGCGCGGGTGCTCGCCAACGCCGTGATCACAGGGCCTGCCTACATCGGCAAGAAAACTCTGATCAAGGTGGGCGCGAAGATTTATGGCGGCACTTCCATCGGGCCTTCCTGCAAGGTGGGAGGCGAAGTCGAGGGGAGCATTTTCCAAGCCTATACAAACAAACAGCACGACGGTTTTCTGGGCCACAGCTTCGTGGGCGAATGGGTGAATATCGGGGCGGATACAAACAACAGCGACCTGAAGAACACCTACAGCAACGTGAGCTTTTATTCCTATCTAAGCCGCGCCAAAATCGATTCAGGCACCATGTTTTTGGGCACCCTGATCGGAGACCATGTGAAGCTGGGCATCAATACCAGCATCAACACCGGCTGCGTGATCGGGGTCGGCTCCAATCTTTACGGGGCGGATCTGATCTCGGATTTTATTCCGGATTTTTCCTGGGGCCAGGCTACCCAATTGAGCAAATATCGCTTCGACCGTTTCTGTGCCACCGCCGCCCTGGTGAAAGCCCGCCGCGATCTGCAATTCAGCCAGGCAGAGATAGAAATATTCAGCGTTCTGCATGGGAGGTCGGTTGACTGAGCAATTTTCTGGAGAACAAATGCAAGAATACATAGAAGTGGAATTCCGGACAGGACGCTTGGGATATTATCAAAATCCCCAAAACCTGCCCATCAATCCGGAAGACCTGATCATAGTAGAAGTCGAGCGGGGCGATGATATTGGGCAGGTGACCCATCTCTGCGTCAACGGCGAGGAGATCAGCGCCCAGTTGCCCAAAACCGGCCGGGTTTACAGGATCAAACGGATCGCCACCGAAATCGATATTGAAAAACTCCGCAACCTGCCCACCGAAGAGGCAAGGGCTGCAGAAACTTTCGCGGACATCCTCCTGCGCTACCCTTTCGATATGAAACTCATCGAGACCATTTATCAGTTCGATGCCAACAAACTCACCTTTTTCTTCACCGCCGAGGGCAGAGTCGATTTCCGGATCTTCGTGCGCGAGCTGGCCAATGTTTTCCGCACCCGCATCGAACTGCATCAGACCACCGGCCGCGATGAGGCCAAGCGCCTGGGCGGCATCGGTATGTGTGGCCTCCAATACTGTTGTGGAAACTTCCTTAAACGCTTTAACCAGGTGACCATCAAAATGGCCAAGGACCAAAACCTGGCCGGCAATCTGGCCAAGATTTCCGGACCCTGCGGGCGCTTGCTCTGCTGTATCAATTTTGAAGAGGATTTCTATGTGGAAGAGGCCAAGGGATATCCGCTTCCCGGCACCTGCGTCGAACTCAAGGGAAAGAAGATGTACGTGTTCAAGACCGACGTTTTGAACAAACGCATCCACCTTTCCGACGAAAATCAAATCCCCTCCGAGATCGATCTGGAGGAGTTTGGCAAACTGACAGTTATTTCGGTGCCGGACGTGGAGCCATGCTGAACAGCATTTACGGTGTCCGGCCGGAGGATTTGGAAAGCTTTTTCAGCCCAGCTTTCCCAGCTTACCGGGTTCGCCAGCTCCTGAACTGGATCTATCGCAAGTCCGTCTTTGACCCTGCCCAGATGACCGATCTGGCGCCGAATTTTAAAGCCGCGCTCATCTCCGCATTTGATTTGAGCTTGCCGACTATCACGGAAAAACTGATTTCCAGGGACGGGAGCAGCAAATACAAACTAGTTCTTGCCGATGGTGTGCCGATCGAGATGGTGCTAATGCCTCAGGACAAAAAACAAACGCTCTGCGTATCCACTCAGACCGGTTGTGCCCGGGCCTGTTCTTTTTGCGCCACGGGCCGGCTGAAAAAGAGACGGAACCTCCTCAGCCACGAGATCGTTCAGCAGATACTTATGGCTCAGTGGGATGCAGATCCGCCGCTCACCAACCTGGTGTTTATGGGCATGGGCGAACCGCTGGACAACCTGGACAACGTTTTGGACGCCCTTTCCATGATTCAGCATGAACGTACGCTGGCTTTCAGCCCACGCCGCACCACTATTTCAACCTGCGGGATCGTTCCCGGCATCCAGCGCCTGGCTGATTCGGGAATGAAGGTCAAACTGGCAGTTTCGCTCAACGCGGCCCGAGCGGAGATACGCGACCATCTGGTGCCGGTAAACAAGTTATACCCTCTGCCAGTGCTTAAAAAAGCCCTGCTCTACTATCAGCGCAACAGCAAGTTTCGCATCACCCTGGAGTATATCCTCATTCCGGAAGTGAATATGGCCGAACTGGATTTGAAAGCCCTGCGCAAATTCTGCGGCGACCTTTCCTGCAAACTAAATTTCATACCCTACAATCCCGTATCCTCCCTGCCTTACCGGGCGCCCACAGAAGCCGAGATCCAGGCTTTCATGGCGAGAGCGAGCCTTTTGCCGCAAGCCGTGATGCTCCGGCGCAGCAAGGGAGCGGATATCAGGGGAGCATGTGGCCAGTTGGTCGCCGGTCCCTCTAGCAAAGTAACAGGAGTTTCCTCATGAACAAAATCGAAAGCATCGCCAGGCGTCTCTTCGGAGACAATCAACCCTGCAAATGCGGCGGGGCTCACGCGGTCTGTCTGCATTGCGCAGTCTGCCGTGCCGACAAACCTGATCAAATTTATAATCCGGTTGACGGAATTGCTTCCATCATCGACGCCACTTTGCTGCGCGCGAATGCCACTCAGGCTGAGGTCAACGCCCTCTGCGACCTTGCCAACGATCATAAATGCGCCTCGGTTTGCGTCAATTCCCATTTCTCCCATCCGCTCCAACTGCGTCTGTCCTCAGCCGTTAAATCCTGCACCGTGATCAACTTTCCCCTTGGCGCCAGCTATACCTACGCCGTGGCCGCAGAGGCTTTGGCTGTGATTAACACAGGCATTGAGGAACTGGACATGGTGCAAAACCTCAGCGCCGTGAAAAGCAAACATATCCTGCATTCCTACGAATTGATCAGAAACATCGCCGAGCTGTGCCGCAGCAACAAAGTGCTGCTCAAGGTGATCCTGGAAACATGTTATCTTTCCGAGGAAGAGATTATCATCTGCTCGCTTTACGCCAAGAAAGCTGGCGCGGAATTCATAAAAACTTCCACAGGTTTCGGCACCGCCGGCGCCACGGTGGAAAATGTCCGTCTGATGCGCGCCACGGTGGGGCCGAAGATCGGCGTCAAGGCTGCAGGCGGCATCCGCACGCATGAACAGGCTTTGGCAATGATCGAAGCTGGCGCCAACCCCATCGGCGCCAGTGGCGTTACTTCCTTAGTGTAAGGGACAGTATGCAGGTTACTCTCGCCGGCTACAATATCGATAGCTCTCTAATCCGCTCTCTGGAAAATGAAGCGGCCACTCCGGAGGTCATCTCCGCCGCCTACGCCCGCATCAGCCGCAGCAGCAAATCCGTTACCCAGCTGCGCGAAGAAGCTCTCACGGAACTGGCCAAGGCGAGGAATTCCAATCGCAGCATCATTTTTGATCTGGGGCACGCTTCCGTGGCTGAGCATGCGGTCTTTAACTTTGATATCATCGGCATTTCCCGCCTTCTCACCGAAAGCCTGGAGACCCTGCGCTTTGCCTCTTTCACAGAAAAATCCCAGCGTTATGTGACCTTCACCAAAGATTACATCGTTCCGGCCGAACTGGAAAAACCGCAACACTCCGCCCTGAAAGAACTTTACCTCAAAGTGCTGGACGGCCTATTTGCTGAATATCAGGCCAGTTACAAGGCCCTGAAGAAGTTTTATGCTTCCCAATATCCGGATCTTTCAGCCCAGGAGCTGGATGGCATGGCGAAAGAAGACGCCCGCTACATTTTACCTCTAGCCACCAAAACCCAGTTGGGCATGACCCTCAACGCCCGCAGCCTGGAAAATCTCCTCCGGCGTTTGGTGGCGAATCCCCTTCAGGAAGCCGGCGAACTTTACACGGAGCTGCTATCCCAGGCCAAGGATGTCTGCCCGTCCCTGGTCCGCTATGTGGAGGCCGAGCCTTTCTCCGGCAGCTTTCGCGCGCCGGAGTTCGGCGTAGCTCTGGACGGCATTGAAGACAGTGAAACCGTTCGCCTGCTTGATGTCACGCCGGACGCGGATAAGCTCATTCTCGCCGCCCTGCTTTTCGAACAAAGCCAGGGAACTTGGCAACAATGCCAGGCAGCCATATCCGGCCTTGATGCAAAGGCTAAACAGAATCTTTGGAACCAGATCTTCACAGATATCCGTCCCTGGAGCAAAATGTCCCGCGCGTTTGAACACGCCGATGCCAGTTTCGAAATACAGATGGCT
>CAXYWN010000057.1:0-10142 GCA_964292625.1 uncultured bacterium | reverse complement strand
CCAACGCCATCGCCTGGTTGCTGAAGTTTTTGCACAGCTTCATCCCGAATTACGGCATTGTGATCATCATCTTCTCCTTTATCCTCAAGATCGTGCTGCATCCCCTCACCAAAAAGAGCATGGACGCCAACCTCAAGATGCAGAGCATCCAGCCTCAGGTGCAGCAACTCCAGGCCCAGTATAAAAGCGATCCTCAGAAGATGCAGCAGGAACTTTCCAAACTCTACAAGGAAGCCGGTGCCAACCCGATGTCTGGCTGCCTGCCCCTGCTCCTGCAGATGCCGATCTTCATCGCGCTCTACAACGTTCTGCGCAACACCATGGACATGCGTAACGCCAGATTCCTCGGCTGGCTGAACCTTTCCGAGCCAGACCCATTCCTTATTCTGCCCATTATTATGGCGATCTTTATGGTCCTGCAAAGCCTGATGACCCGTCCCTCCAAGGAAAACCTGGCCAAAATGGATGAAAAACAACAGGCCATGCAGCAAAGCACGAAAATGATGACCTGGATCATGCCGATCATGCTCTTCTTCATCTTCCGCAACCTGCCTTCCGGACTCGTGCTCTATTACACGGTATTCAACATTCTCAGTGTAGCTCAACAATACTACATGCAAAAACGTCTTAAACAAAAGGAAATTACTCCATGAACTCAATCGAAAAAACCGGTACCAGCATTGAGAAAATCCTCGCCGCCTTTCGCGACGAATACCATCTCAAGGACTGGGAACTGAAATATGATATCGTAAAAAAACCCTCAAAGGGCTTCTTCGGACTCTTTGCCAATAAAGCCGCCGTCGTGCGTTTTGACCTGCCCGATATCGGCGAACGCGCCGCCAATTTTATCAGCCAACTACTCGACAAAATGGGCATTCCGTTTGAGCAAGTGACCACCAGAAAAGAAGGTAGAACTATCTATCTGGCGATCAAAGGCAGCCAGGACACCGGACTGCTGATCGGCAAAAACGGTTATATGCTGGAAACGCTACAGTTCTTTATTAACCGCATTTATGAAAACGAACGCGAACTTGAACGCGTCTATCTGGACGTGGACGGCTACCGCGAACGCCGCGAAGCACAGTTTCTAAGACAGTTCCAGCCTCTGATCAAAAAGGTTAAGGAAGAGGTGAAACCGCAAACTCTGGAACCCATGAACGCCAGCGACCGGCGGATTATCCACCGGCACATTGAACGCGACCGCGGACTTCGCACCCTCACCATCGGCGAAGGCGAAATGAAGCGGATCGTGATCTTTTCTTCCAAACAAAAAGAGAGCGAAGCGCTTTCCCAAGCCAAGGGCAACACAGACTCGCAGCCAAAAAACCAGCCAGACAAACAAAAATCCAGCCCGAGACCAGCCCGCAGACCAAGCCAAAAACCCAGACAGGACCAGAAACCCAGGCCCAGGCAAAAAGTGGCTGATAAACCCGCTGCTGACAAACCTACGGAATGAACCCGGACATCATCCTGCACCGCGTGGACGCGGGTAATTACTGGACCGACGGCGGCGCCATGCTGGGAGTGCTGCCCCGAGCCCTCTGGGACAAGAAAGTTACCACCGATGAGCGCCACCGCAAACAACTGAACCTGAACCTGCTCCTGATCAAAACCGGAGACCGGGTGATCCTGGTCGATACAGGTTTGGGAAACCGGCTCACGGATAAACAGCGCGATATTTACCGTCCCTCGTCTTTTCTTCTGCCGGCTTCTTTGGGCAAGCTGGGAGTCCGCGACGCTGATATCACCGACGTTGTGCTCACCCATCTGCATTTTGACCATGCCGGCGGAATCGTGACCGGTTTTGGCGACCGCGACATGCTCACCTTTCCCAAGGCCAAACACTGGATTCAAAGCCAGGAATGGGAGATTGCCAAAAATCCCGACGGACTCAACCGCGCGTCCTATCTCTTTGAACAGCAATTGGCTCTGCTGGAAGCCCGCGGAAAACATGAGCTTATCGACGGAGACGTGGAGATCGCGCCGGGCGTGAAGCTCGTGAAGGACGGCGGCCACAGCGTTGGCAGCCAGATCGTCGAGATTGACGCTCCGTCCGGCTTTTATATCTATGCCGCGGACATCGTGCCCACCCTCTTCCATGTTTCTCCAGCTGTCACCTCTGCCTACGACATCTGCCGCGAGGATACCTTCAAGGCCAAGCAGTATATCTTTGCCCGCCTGAAAGAGAAAAACGGCATCCTGCTGCTCAACCACGATCTCCAGCGCTGGGAGCTGACCGCCGCCGAGCTGAAGCTTTAATAGGATAAGCCCCATAGATTATACCAGGCCGGTTGCGGTTCAAGCTGCCGGCCTGTCCTTTTTCACCAAAGCATAATAGGACTAAGGCTATCCGCGCTGAAGGGCCGTTTTTGGCGTATGACTCCGGCGAAATCTGCCGTTATTCTGAGAATCTCAATCTGCACCAAAAAAGGACTTGACAAGAAAGCGGCCGCAAATTCTTTGGATTAAACATGACGCGAGGTGGAGCAGCTGGTAGCTCGTCGGGCTCATAACCCGAAGGTCGAAGGTTCGAATCCTTCCCTCGCTACCATTTTTTATGCCGGTGCTCGTCGCCGGATTTTATTTATGACCTGTGGCGGTGTAGCTCAGCTGGTTAGAGCGTCGGAATCATAATCCGTAGGTCCGGGGTTCAAATCCCTGCGCCGCTACCATAACTTTAGGCGCCAGTAGCTCAGCCGGATAGAGCAGCAGCCTTCTAAGCTGCGGGTCGGGGGTTCGAATCCCTTCTGGCGTGCCATAATATCCACTTTTTAACACTGATACATAGTTTTGCCGTGGTGGGTGTAGTTCAATGGCAGAGCACCGGATTGTGGTTCCGGGCGTTGTGGGTTCAACTCCCATCACCCACCCCATCTTTTGATATGTTAACAAGCGATAAATTGCGGCTCGGACTGGATATTGGCGGCTCCAGCGTCAAATATGGCTGGGGTACCTGTCAAGCAGGTTTACAGTATTTCAACAAGCTCGATCATGAGCAAAAATCCCTTTCCCATCTGACTGACACCGTACGTCAGATACTTGATATTTGCGCTCGGGAGATCGGCTGGGACAGGATTGCCTCGATCGGAATCGGCACTCCCGGCACCCTGGACCGCTGCAGCGGAAAGATAGTCGGCGTCAATCCCAATCTGCCTTTCTGGGTAAATCTCAATCCCTGCGACCTGATCACTTCCGAACTCAAGATCCCTGTTTCGTGCGATAACGACGCAAATCTGATGTGCCTGGCGGAAGCATGGATGCGCGGTTCACACGGCAGCGTGGCCGGAATCACAGTCGGCAGCGGAATTGGCTGTGGCTTGGTTGTGGAAGGTCGTGTCTATCACGGCGCCCATGGATTTGCCTTTGAACTCGGCCATGTGACCAGCATCCCTGGTGGCGCATTATGTTCTTGCGGCAGAAAGGGTTGCCTGGAAGCATACGCCGCCGTGGAGGGCCTCCGGAAGCGGATTATGGAGCTACCTGAAGCCGAAAACATCATCATCGAGAGTTCCGGACTGACCGATATTATCAGTTTCAGCCGCACAAACTCAGCCGCTGCAAGTTTCATTCGTGAAGGAATGGAGGTTTTGGCCAGGGGAATATCCGACCTGATCGTGCTCCTGGATCCCGATACAGTAGTGATCGGCGGAGGCGCCATGGATGGCGGGCT
This sequence comes from uncultured bacterium, assembly GCA_964292625.1. Taxonomy (GTDB): domain Bacteria; phylum Cloacimonadota; class Cloacimonadia; order Cloacimonadales; family Cloacimonadaceae; genus Syntrophosphaera. The sequence goes on along the minus strand of CAXYWN010000057.1, from coordinate 6,472 downwards.
CTATCCTTGGGCGGAGCTGAAAGCCGCCATATACAGCTTCCTCCCGCCCCTGAACGCGGAGCATACAACTCTGGAACAGGCTCTGGAAGGCAACCGCGCTGGAGTTTTAGGGGCGATCATCCTCGCATCTCAATGCTAATCTGGCGGTTATGGAACAGATATTGCTTTATTTATAGTCATCACATCTTAGGAGTGTTTATAATGAAAAAGGCAGTTTTGATCTTGGCATTGCTCAGCATCCTCATGCTGGCCGCCCTGTCTGGAAAAGAAAAGAGCGCTTTGGAATCGATTGAAATCAGCCCCAATCCGATGACCAAATACACCGATATCACTCTGGTTTTCAACCAGAATACCTATATCAATGTGACCATCGAGAACGATATGGGCGAGGTTGTCAAAAACCTGTACTCCGGCCAGGCTGAAGAATATCTGGTCCTGGGTTGGAACCGTATCAGCGACAAAGGTACTTATGTACCCTCCGGAGAATATTTTGTGGTGGTAGGCCAAGGCCGCTATACTTCCACCAAGAAAACGCTTATTCTCAAGTAATATAATCCATTCTGTAAATCGTAAGATGACATAAAGGTCCCTTCGGGGACTTTTTGTTTTTTCCTTCAAACATCCCTGTCAGATAGGCTAATAAACGTTCCAGAGCTTATTCCAAATCGGATGGCTAGGGCCGATTCAGCTTACTTATGCCGGACAGGTCAAGCAAAAGCTTGACAGATTTTGAGATGTGGAAAATGATCACACCAGTTTGGGAAAATTTGGTTTTTTGTCGCCTTAGCACCAAGTCTCCTAACGGATGCAGCGCGGTCTCGCGGCTTTTTGAACTCCGCGGCAGCGTTTTATGGCTGTGACTGCATCAGAAACTGGAAAACTATGAAATTATTCACGAATGTCGCCCTGCCCACATCCTCGACCGCCCTGAAAAGGGTGAATGTTCTCTTTGACGAGACCATCGTTAAGATTACTGCAGATGAGATCCCTTCCGAAGACATCTCGGAGACCATCGATCTGAAGGGCAATATCCTCTTGCCCGGAGCGATCGACCCTCACAGCCACATCATCGCGGAGAAGGATCCGTCCAAGAGTCTGGCCCGGATCAGTAAAGCTGCCTTGGCCGGCGGCTGGACCACACTGGCAGAACTTAGTTTTCTGAATCCTCATCCCATTTTTAGTCTGTCGGACCTAAAACGCCTGAAAACCCAGATACGGGACAATTCCTATGTGGACATGGCGATTTGGGGCAATGTGGACATCACGGACTACCCCTATCACGCCGAGGCAGCGCAAGAACTCTGGGCCAACGGCGTGGTGGGCATCGCGCTCACGAATCCCTCTCCCAATCCGGCAATCCAGGCCCTCACTTTCACGGAGATGATGGATCTTTTTCTGGATATCTACGAATCGGACACCGCCTTCGCTTTTCAGGGTTACGATAGCGAAACTGCCGATAAATTCAGCTTCGAAGCGCGGAGTGACGCGATCAAGAAATTGCTGCGGCGGATGCAGGAAAATCCCATCCATGTGACCCGCGTGGCAGACTATTCGAACATCGATTTTATTAACAGCGTTCACAAACGCTCCGATATTTCTTTTTCCATGTGCATCGCCGATCTGATGAAGCTTTTCAGCAATATAGATTCCGGTTTGGAGGCCGACCTGGTGGATTTTCAACTGGAACTATTTGACCTTTTACGCACCAATAAAACCTATCTGTTCTCCAATAACGTGGAATCTGCCAACCTGCCGGACGATCTGGACGAAGCATTTCATGGCACCACGGAAAAACTGCTGCCCTATTCATATCTCTGGATGCTTTCTGAACTCTGGAAGAAACGCAAGATCCCCCTGGCCACCGTGATCAAAATGACCAGCGAGAATGCCGCCAAACGCTTGGGCATCTACCCTGTTAAGGGCTGTCTGGCAGCAGGTTCGGATGCGGATTTCGTGATCTACGACCCCGCTAAAACCACTTCCTTTACCGCCCCCGACGGCAGCCAACACAGTTTGCAAGGCGCCATTGAATCCGTCTGGCTGCGGGGCAATAAAGTTCTTAATAAAGGCAAGGCTGCCCCGGCTGCGGGAACATTTTTGGCGCGCAGCACCAATCCCAAACGTCGCCACAACAAAACCACCTGGATCTAAAACCATCCCTGAGGAGTATAAATGGACCATCTTGAACATCTGAAAAGCGTCTTGGACCTGCATCCAGAGCTGCAATATGAGATCATGGAGCAGCTTTGGTCAACAGATTTCCTGCGCTTTTTCCACAGCCAGACCAACTACAACATCAGCAAGGACAATCTTACGATTTCCGCCACCATCTACAAAGGCAAAAGGTCTTTCAGTTTCGAGATAGACAACCCTGAGCGGAACAAGATCGACGTGGCGGTTAGAGACGCTCTGGAAGTGATCGACAAACTGCCCGAGGACCCCGATTTCGTTGATCTGGAAAGCGATAAAACCATGGCCGAAGCACGCCCGGTAAACAACAATATCGAGGCCATCACATTGGAACACAAGACCAATATCCTGGCCAATGTCGCAGCCTCCGCCTCCATGTACGATTTTAGCATCTTCGGCACCTTCATCTGCAATTATCAGAGCTACCGCCTGATCAACAGCAACGGACTGGACAAGAGCAGTGTAAGCTCTCCCATCTATCTGGAAGTCAAGGCCGTGCACAACTCCTCCCAGATTACGGTGCTGGAAACCTTTGGCGGCGAAGATTTCAGCCATTTTGACGACAGAGCTTTCAGCGAAAACCTGGTGCAAAAGATCAGATATTGCTCCGCTGAGGTTGTCGATGTGGAGCCCGGCCACTACGATGTGGTGCTGGCCCCGCGCTGCATGGCCGAGTTCACCCAATATCTGACCTATGGCATGAGCGCCCGCGCTTTGGATCAGCACAGCAGCTTTTTTGAAGGCAAACTTGACACCCAGGTTTTCCCCCAAATCATCAACATCGTGGACGACCCCTCCGACCCCAGGATGATCCGCGCCGATTATGGCTCCGACGGTCACATCTATCGCTTCCTGCCCCTGATCGAAAAGGGCATCTTTCGCAACTTCCTCTGCAACAACTACTACTCCCATAAGACCGGCCTGCCTAAGAATGGCAACACTGCCACATGCCTCAAAATCGAACCCGGCACCAAAACCCTGGAAGAGCTGATCGGCGCTGTGAAACGCGGGCTTTATGTCTCCAGTTTGCACTACATGAACTTCATCAATCCCCGCGAAACTTCGCTTACCGGCCTCACCCGCGATGGAACTTTCCTGATCGAAAACGGCCGTATCACCAAGGTTGTGAACAACCTCCGCTTCACCGAGCGCATCGAACGCATCCTCAACAACGTGCTGGAACTCGAAGATCACTGCACCACCGTTCCCTTCTCCGAAAACTACGCCAGCTTCGATATCGAAACGGTTAAAGCGCCCCATGCCTTGGTCCGGGATTTCAACGTAACTTCATCAACCAAGACAATTTAGGAGGACATAAATGGAACAACTGATCAAACAGACCCTGAATAAACTCGCCCAGCCGGATATCAGTTTCGCCGATGTCCGCATCACCCGCACCGATACCGAGGGGATCTATTTCATGAACGGATTTATGCGCGGCTATGGTAGCAGCATGGATTCCACCGCCATCGGCATCCGCGTGCTGATCAAGGGTTGCTGGGGATTTGCCGGTTCCCGCGATCTCAGCCCGCAAGCGATCGATAGACTTATCAAGACAGCTATTTCCAACGCCCGCCAGGGTGGTAATTTCATCCGCAGCCAGGTTGAATTCCCCGCGCTGCCAGGGATCACGGCCGAATATCACCATCAGCCGGAGATAGACCCCTTCAAACTGCCCAAAGAGGAAAAGACAGAGTTTTTGCGCAAGCTGGCCGAAGCGATCAAACCCCAGGACAAGATCGTCCACTCGATGGTCTCCGCTCAGTTTATGCGCCAGGAAAAGTATTACGCGAACAGCGAGGGAACCTATTCCCACACATCCTATTACAACACTTTGCCGATGATGGAAGTGGTCGCCTCCGACGGCAACCAGATCCAATCCCGCACCTGGCCGGGACACATGAGCGCCGGCCGCGGCGGCTTCGAACTTTTCACCCAGCAACAATTCGCCGAAAACACGGAGCGGATCATGAAAGAAGCCACCGATCTGCTGGCCGCGCCCACCATTGAGGATGAGCGCGCCGACATTATCATCGGAAATGGACATCTGGCCTTGCAACTCCACGAATCTGTCGGCCACGCCACCGAAGCAGACCGCATCTTTGGCATGGAGATCTCCTATGCCGGCAAAACGTTCGTCAAACCAGAGATGCTGGGTTCATTCCAGTACGGTTCGCCGCTGGTGAACATCTACAGCGACAGCACCGACCCCGCTGGCCTGGGCTATCATCCCGTCGATGACGAAGGCGTGCCCGGAAAAAGAGTGGATATCATCAAAGACGGCATTTTGGTAAACCAACAGACTTCCCGTCAGATTGCCCATCTGCTGGGACTTGAACCTTCCTCTAATATGAAAGCCTCCTACGCCGACGATTTCCCCTTGGTGCGCATGACCAATTTCTGCCTTGCCCCCGGCTCCGGCACCCTGGACCAGCTGATAGCAGACACCGAACATGGCTATCTGCTCGATTTCACAAAGACATGGAGCATAGACGACAACCGCAATAATTTCCAGTTCACCACCGAGATTGGCTACCGCATCGATGGCGGCAAGATCACCGGAATTGTGAAAGAACCCACCTATTTCGGCATCACCAAAGATTTCTGGAACGCCTGCGATCACGTCTGCGGACCCGAAGAATGGGCCTATCACAGCACCTTCCACTGCGGCAAGGGCGAGCCGGGACAGGTGATGCAGCTTTCCCACGGCGTGGCTCCGGCCCGCTTCAAGAACATCAACGTGAAAGTGAAGATCTGAACCAAGTGAATCAATATAAAGATTATCAGCGCCGCCGTTATTTTGACGGCGGTGTCTGTAAGGAGAAAAAATGAAAGCATTCCAAGTTGTTATCTCAATCCTGATCCTCGCGGCGTTGCTGGTTTCCGGCTACGTAGCCTGGATGACCTACAAAGACATGCAAAAGGCCGCAGCGCCTCTGCCCATTGAAAAATTTGAGGCCCATCTAAAGCAACGCGACGTCAATCCCATTAAAGTCCATGCCTGGACCCGGACCAACGACGGAGCCTATCTTTTAACGGAGATTGTTACCCCAGACACCACAATCACTTACACCCAAATGGAGTTCTTCTGGGAATTGGATACCCCTGCCGGGAAGGAATGGTTTCACGATGATGAAGGAACCATGATCAAAGTGGAGAACATCGCGGCCAAAAAATAGCCCCAATCCATAACAGCGGTTCTCTTTACGCCTCTTGCTGAGGCTGATTTTGTGTATCTTCCTCGGTTGCTATTTCAGCCCGGAATAGCGCAATAGCGTGTTGCAAATGCTCTCGTGCCATTTTTTGGTGTTGGCAAAGCTGCTGACGTTGTTGCAGATGATCGCGAACGCATAAAGCTCGCCATCCGCGGCACGCAGATATCCGGCCAGGTTGCTCACATCCCTCAGAGTCCCCGTTTTTCCGTAGAGCCGGGATTTGCCCTTGAGCTCTGCAAATCTATTTTTCAGGGTGCCCTGCTCTCCCGGTTTGGCCAGACCGTTCAGAAACAAATCGAACCACGCCTGATGGTAAGCGTGGCAGAGGCTAAGGGCGAGATGAGAGGTGGAACAATGGTTTTGGCGGGCCAGTCCGGAGCCGTCGGCGATATGAAAAGTGTCGCCAGGGATCCCGCGGGAACCCAGCAATTCTTCGATGTAAGCCGCGCCGCTATCCAGGCCGGGACCGATATTGCAGAGCATGGTTTCGGCAATCATGTTCGAGCTTGTTTTGAGCATCACGGCGAGGATTTCGCCCATTGGTACGGAATCGAACACGAACAGAGTCCGGATGTTGTCTTTCGTGTCAGACTCCTCTTTCAGGATGATCTCACCAGAGATGGAGATTCCTTTTTTACGCAGAGTTTCTTTCATCACCTGCAGCGTAAGGAGAGGCGGATTGCGAACTGCGGCATTGAGATATTCAGGCGTATTGACTCCCAATTTACCCTGCAGCGTGACTGTGCGGTTGTCGTTGGAAAACTGGAGCCAGATGCCGGCGGAACCTTTTGCAGCGATGGTGGTGATCTGGTTGTTCAATTGATAATAGTTGTAGCCGTTGCGGGGACTGACCGAGGCCTTTTTGCCGGCCTGGGCGGCACCCTTGAGGTCGAAGCGCACCATATTGGCGTTGAAACAATGGGCTCCGACGCCCGGCGAAAAACCGTAGGGCAGTTTTATTTTATCCCAGTGCGGATTAAATGGATAAGTGGGGTAGAGCCTTATATCTCCGTTCAGGGTCCCGATGATTTTTCTGATGCCGCGAGCCTTCAGTGAATCGGACTAAC
>CAXYWN010000056.1:0-10302 GCA_964292625.1 uncultured bacterium | reverse complement strand
AAGAAGTACATTTCTTCGGTGAAAAATGGCGTGTTTTTGGCATTCCTTTGCAAGGCATCGATGAACTTATCCCTCTTGCTTGGAACAAGAAAGTGATGGTGGAACGATATGATTAGTAAGTTTGAGCTAAACCGAAAAGGTGTGGCTGAATTAATGAAATCTGACGGGATGCAATCGGTTCTGAATGATCATGCGTCCGCAATTCGAAACCGATGCGGAAACGGATATGAACAGGATATTTATGTTGGTAAAAACAATCGGCAAAACGATATATTAACTTTAAAAACAGCGAATCGGGAAGACTATTTCTTCCATGCAAAAGATATACCCGGCTCCCATGTAATCCTACGAAACAACGAGCTGAATGAAGAAGATGCCAAATCCCTGATTAAAAACGGTTGCTTCTGCCTCACTGAAGGCGCGAACATGCCCTGCCTACCCGCAGCGGTGGAAGTCTTTATGAATGCCAAGATCCTCTTCGCACCCGGAAAGGCCGCCAATGCCGGCGGTGTTGCCACCAGCGGATTGGAAATGACACAAAACTCCATGCGTCTGAGCTGGGATCGCGAAGAAGTTGATGCCCGCTTGCACGTGATCATGAAAAACATCCACGAAGCCTGCTACCAAAACGGCAAACAGGCCGACGGCTATATTAACTATGTGAAAGGCGCCAACATCGCCGGATTCCTTAAAGTCGCCACTGCTATGTGCGATCAGGGACTCATCTAAACACTAAACAACAACCCTATAATAAAACCCGGCTCCAACAAGCCGGGTTTTTCTGTTACAGCCGTTTCTTATAAAGCTATCTTTCTAAATCGGACAAAGCATAAGTCGCCGAGTACTTTCTTTGGTACGAAGGCCTTGGTATGTGGAATGAAAGCTTGCTCTTCACGCTACACCATTCCAGCCTAATCCTCTTGCCTAGAAGCTCGCCCAGGCATTTGCTATCAACAAAAGAAAAACCCCGGACTTGAGATCCGGGGTTATCGATATATCATCCGACCGGCAATAAACCGGGCAGGATATGATTATTTCATCAGGACTACGCGTCCGTTTTTCAATCTGCCGGCGCTGAACATCCGGTAGTAATAGATACCGCTGTTAACGCTGCTTCCAAGGTTATCCGTGCCGTCCCAACTGACGTTGGCCAGGCCGGAATTATCGGCTGTGAGTTCAAAACTCTTCACCAGTTGGCCGCGAACGTTGTAGATGGTAAATTCCACGTTGGCACCGGCCTTGCTCTGGATGCTGATAGCCGTGTTGGTTTGGAAAGGATTGGGATACACGCTCACAGAGATCTCCGGGGTGGCGATCTGGTCATCGTTATCCACACCAACGTTGACAGTGGCTACGTTGGATGGGGCGGAGAGCATCATGGGATTGTTGAACAGAGTGCAAATCCAGTATTCATGGACACCGGTCGGAACGCCGACATCGGAGAAGGAGAGGGTATTTGGATTGGTGATGGTGGAAATATTTAGCCCATTGCGATAGAGGCGATAGCCAACCATACCTTTTCCGGCAAAATGTTCGGGTCTTTCCCATGCGAGGGCCACTGTGTTGGGAGGGGTGAGTACGGCCTGTAGATTCCTGGGCGGAGGCAGCTCCTCGATGGGGAGGGTGTAAGCGCTCATAACAGGCGTACCGGACATTCCATGCTGATCTACCGGGGTAACCTTGAAAGCGATGGGAAAGCCCAGATCTTCCTCTACCGCACTGTAAGTGAGTTGATCTGCCCCTGCAATCGCTTGGGGTTGGCTATTCACAATCCGGTACCATTGATAAACCGAGCTTCCTTCGGAATTACCATCTGCGTCGCTGAATTCATAGCTGGCAGTCTGTTCCTGAAACAGGACAGGCGGCCCGCTTATCAGCACATTTGTGGCAGTCGGGGCGACATTGAAGAATCCGGTCCCGGAGAGGGGAATGCTGATATTTGGATGGTTATAGAGGTTGCTTGTGATGGTCATGATGCCGTTGTAGGTCTGCGCGGCAGTTGGAGTGAAACTAATGTTCGCGTTGATGGATGAAGTTCCCGGGATGGTGAAGGTGCTTAGATTACTGGCAAAGGCGGGATTGTCGATGGCAATGGTACCGCTGGCGGGGGTTGAAAGGAAATTCGTGATCGTAATGGGAATGGTCCCGGTTCCGTTTACATATACATCCTGGAAAGCCAGATTGTCGTGCGAAATAGGATAAGCGCCCACCAGTCCGGCCAGGGAATATTTCACGCCCTGCAAGATTTCCTTGGTAGTCGTATTCTGCAGGAAGAACACTGCTTCGCAGTTGGCGATGTTCCAAGACGCGTTTGGCGTGAAGCTCACGTTGACAGTGGTAGCTCCGCCAGTGTCCAGACTTATGACAGATCCGTTCTGATCGGGGCTCATAATCCGGTTTACATTATCCACGGTGGTCTGATTGAACCAAGTTTGAGGGATGCTCGATTCCGTGAGAACAGCGTGCAGCTTTATGTTGGTGTTGGTGTCCGCTTCAGGTTTGGAAACGGTTACGGCGATTTGAAACTGATTGCCCACCTGGGCTCCGCTCGCACTGATAGTGAAATGCGAGGGGACAGCTAATCTTGCATTGACCTTGGGCAAATAACTTGAATACAAGGAACTGGTGGCGCTGCCTCCAACGGAGGCGTTCAAACCGTCAAAATAGGCGGTGGGATAACCGCTGGGGGCGTAATAGCTGTTGCGTGCGTTGGAATAGACATTGGCATAACTATCGCCATTGTGGTTCTTTACGATAGCAACGGCATGACCGTTAGTTAAAAGATCGTGGCAGCCCATGGCAGCGCCTGGGCAAAACTGGCACCAAGTGCCGGTGGCAACTTCCACAATGACCAGGTTCCTCGGAACTGCGGACAAAAATGTCAGCAGCGCGAGCAAGGTCATAATCACTAATAGAGTCTTATTCATATTGATCTCCTTATAATAGGTATTGATTGATAGATTTGATTTTAAGCACAGAATGGAGCTTATGGATTATTGTCAAGAACTATCATCGGAACTATCCGAAATCAACGCTGGGTCACTAACCTGGGAACGATTTCCAGCAATTCTTCGGGATGATTTACCACCATGTCGGGGCGATGACTTCGCAGATTAGCCTCTGAATGCAGTCCCCAGGTAACGCTGATGATCTTCACCCGGTTGCGCCGGGCGGCTTTGATGTCGCGGACCTCATCTCCCAGGTAAATTGTGTGTTCGGGGTCCAACTTATATTTACGGATTTGGGAGCGGATGCTGCGATGTTTGCGCAGGATGCCGCTGGTGCCTTCCACCCAGTCGAAACAGCGTATCTGATGATGATCGAGAAAGGCCTGGAGGTTTTCGGTGTGGTTGGAACTGATCAGGGCGAGGGAAAACCCTTTCTCCTTAAGCTGCTCCAGCACGGGGATCACTCCGGGGCAGGTTTCCAGCTCGGGAATGATCCTGCGGTATTCGTGCAGGACCATGGCGATGGCCTCACCGAGTTTGTAAAAGGGAAATCTGGCCACCCGGCAGGCTTTGGGGAGCGGCAGATCACGGATCTGTTCAAACAGCTCCGGGCTGATCGTCTTATAGCCGTTGCGAGGGGCCAGTTGGTTTACCAGTTCCATAATCTTGGCTATGGAATTGGCGACAGTGCCGTCGAAATCGCAAATCAGGGTGGGTTTCATCGGGGCTTTTTCCGGGTGTCCAAAACCAGGTTATAAGCTTGATTGCGGCTAATCCCAAAACGCTCGGAGATCTTTTTCGCGAACTCTTTACTGATGGGATTTTCAGAGGAGAACTCACAGATATACTGTCGGATTTCCTCATCGGAAGCAGGTTCGGCCGGGGGCATGGCTTCAAACATAACCACGAATTCGCCTTTTTCAGTGATTGTATAATCATCCAGAATGTCCTTCAGGTTGCCGCGGATGAACTCTTCGTACAATTTGCTGATCTCCCGCGCGATACATACCGGCCTGTCTCCACATGCACTCAGGATATCTTCCAGAGTCTGTTTCAGCCTGTGCGGGGCTTCGCTGATAACGGTGGTTTGGGGGCGGGATCCGAGCAGTGCGAGCTTAACTTTGCGGTCTTTTTGTTTGAGAGGCAAAAAACCCAGGAAAAGGAAATTGCCAGTATCCAGACCGGATGCCGTCAAAGCCGGGATCAGAGCTGTGGGGCCGGGAAGGGGGATTATCTTGAAATCGTTCTTTATGGCTGCCTGGACCAGGAACATGGCCGGGTCGGAAATCCCCGGACTGCCGGCATCGGAAACGACTGCGATGTCTTTTCCTTCTTCCAGCAGGGCGAGGATTTCCGCCAGGCGCTGTTTTTCGTTATACTTGTGCAGGCTGAGCAGCCTGGGTGCATTGATCTCGTAATGGGAGAGCAAGAACCGGGTTTTACGGGTGTCCTCGGCAGCGATCAGGTCTGCGTTTCTCAAGGTATCCAGCGCGCGGAAAGTGATATCACCCAGATTTCCGATCGGTACCGGTACCAAGTAGAGGCTGCCTGGGGGTAAATTCAATCCCTAAACCAGTTTCAGTTCTTTGCCGACCTTGATGAAGGCTGCGATGGCTTTGTCCAGGTCTTCACGGCTATGCGCGGCGGAAAGCTGGACACGGATGCGGGCTTTGCCTTTTGGGACCACGGGATAGACAAAACCAATCACGTAAACCCCTTCCTGCAGCAACATATCCGCCATTTTTATCGCCAGAGGCTCGTCGTAGAGCATCACGGGAACGATGGCGGTGTTACCTGCCACGATGTCAAAGCCGGCCTTGATCATCTCGGTACGGAAATAGCGGGCGTTTTCCCAAACTTTATCATGCAGTTCCGTTGATTTGGAAAGCATCTCGATTACCTTGATGCTGGCGCCGACGACAGCCGGAGCCAAGGTGTTTGAGAACAGATAGGGGCGGCTGCGCTGACGCAGGATCTCGATTATCTCTTTTGGACCGGATGTGAAACCGCCACTGGCTCCGCCCATGGCTTTGCCAAGGGTGCTGGTGATGATGTCCACTCTGTTTTGAACCCCAAACTGCTCAGGTGTTCCGCGGCCCGTGGCGCCAATGTATCCAGTGGCATGGGAGTCGTCAACCAACACCAGGGCGTCGTATTTGTCTGCCAGATCGCAAATTTCGGGTAACTTGGCCATGTCTCCGTCCATAGAAAACACTCCGTCGGTGCAGATCATACGATACTTCAGGTCTTTGGCATCAATCAGGCATTTTTCCAGCTCTTCCATGTTCGAGTGTTTATAGCGGAAGCGCTGTGCCTTGCAGAGCCTCACTCCGTCGATGATGGAGGCGTGGTTCAGCTCATCGGAGATGATCGCGCTTTGGTCATCGAGAAGGGGTTCGAACACGCCGGCATTGGCGTCGAAGCAGGCAGCGTAGAGGATGGTGTCCTCAGTTCCCAAAAATTCGGAAATCTTTTTTTCGAGGTCTTTGTGAATCTTCTGAGTGCCGCAGATGAAGCGTACTGAAGAGAGGCCGTAGCCCCAGTCGTCCATGATGTCCTGAGCGGCTTTTACCACTTCAGGGTGGTTACCCAGTCCCAGATAGTTGTTCGCGCAGAAATTCATGACAGACTTTCCGCCGCTTACGCTGATGTTTGCTCCCTGGGGGGTGGTGATCACGCGTTCGTTTTTGTACAATCCCTGCTTTTTCAGTTCTTGAAACAGATTTTGCAGGTCAGTTTTCATTTTGCCAAACATGGCAAACCTCCAGATTATTATTGTTCTTATTAGTCACATTCTGTGGAGGCCGGTAATCAGTCAATAAAAAAAGCTCCCGGTGAGGGGAGCCATTATTTGGTGCAGAAGGCGGGACTCGAACCCGCACACCCGTTACAGGCACAAGATCCTTAGTCTTGCGTGTCTGCCAATTTCACCACTTCTGCCTTAAACTTAATCTTATTCGCCCGGGCTGGGCTGTGCCGGCTGGGTTGGAGCCTGCTGAGTTTCCGGTGCGGCCGGGGTTCCCGGCTTCTGTTCCGAGCCGGTCTGTGCGGCTGGAGCTTTGGTCTCGCCAAACTTCTCTTGCAAAACCTTCGAGGATTTCACCTGACTTACGTTGGAGACTTGGAAAGCCAGAAACAAACAGGAGGCGACAAAAACCGCTCCCAGAATCTGGGTCCATTTGCGTAAAAACTTGGAAGCGCCGCTACCGCCGAACACGTTCATCGCGGCTCCACCCAGATTGGCGTCTAAACCGCCCTTTGAGGTTTGGGCTAAAATAACGAGTACCAGCGCAACGCTGATTAAGATATGGACCACCAGGGCAATCGTGTACAAAACCATTTTTTCTATCCTTAACTAACTTCAAAAAAGCATTATTTTTTAACTAAGATTTTGACCCGGCTTTTTTGTCAATCAGAAATTGCCGTCTCTCCTGAAACACACTCACCAGCATGGCGGCCAAAAGCAGCGCTGCGCCAAGGAAAGCGGAGGATGAAACTCTTTCTCCTAAAAGCAGCCAGCCGCCAAACATGGCAAATACACCTTCCAAACACAGGATCACGCTGGCCGCGTGAGGCTGGACTTTTTTCTGCGCGTAAAGCTGGAGAGTGAAAGCAACTGCCACGGACATAATCCCCGCGTAAAGAATTGGGAGTCCGGCAATCCGGATCGATTTCCAAAGATTTGCATTCAATACTGGAGCCGCGTTCAAACAACGGTAAATGATGCTTCCCGCCAAGCTCAGGAGCGCGCAGACCCAATATTGTATCTGTGCCATGCGCAGACTGGAATGGGCTTTGGTGAGTTTGTCGATCAACTGCACATGCAACGCCCAGAAGACAGCTCCAAGCAATACCAGTCCGTTGCCCAAACTCGCCTGCAAACTTGGCTTTCCATTGATAAAGGCCAGTCCGGTCAAGCTTAAAACAACTGCCAGTATCAGCATGGAGTTCAATTTTTGCCCCCGGCCCAATCCGATCAGGGGCACAAAAACTACATACAGCCCGGTGATGAAACCCGCGTTGCCGGCTCCGGTCCAGATCATGCCAAATTGCTGGAAGCTGGACGCGATGAAGAGCAACAGACCCAGGAACAGCGGACCTTTCCAAGTGTTTGGCTGATCAGATATCGGAGCATTGACAGGAATTTCAGATCCAGGCTTTTGCTTTTGAGAAGCTGGCAGCAATCCGAACAGCCACACGCAAACCGCACCCAAGGCGAAGCGCAGCGCGTTGAAGGTGAAGGGATCGAGATTCTCCATCCCTTTGCGCTGTGCGACAAAGGCAAAACCCCAGATCGCCGCTGTCAGTAACAGGGTAAGATAGGCTGCCATGACTGTTTGCTACGTCTTGATATCAATCCCTGCTGCATCTTCTTCTGCGGCTCAAGGCCAGACCGCCGAAACCGCCCACGATCCCCAGATAATAGCCTAAATCGTAAGTCCAGCCTGCGTTAAAGATTTCGTAGATGCGGACATTGCTGTTGAAAAATTGCCAGATCAGGGTCACAGGCGCGATCCAACCATGCCAGATACCCATCAAGAATCCAGCCTGGTTATTTGCTGAACGGCCGTTCACGCCTGGCGCGCACGAGCAAATCAGGACCAGGCAGAATAAAACGCCCAAAATAAGAAGAGCTTTGTTTTTCATAATAGACTCCTTGTGCTTTTCATTATCTCAAGCCCAGATTTGGTCAAGAACAATTTTTGGACAATAAGGCAGATTTTAAGCGCTTCATCTGGCAGAGCAAACCGGCACCTTGGCTGAAGGTGTGTAAAATAATCAACAAAGAAGGTTATTTCTCTCCCGGAAGCAACAAATAAAGCTTGCCAAGAAACGACAGATTAAAAATATATCATTTATCAAGATGGATGAGGTCTTAAATGCTGTACACATTGCCCGATCAACGCAGTTTCGAACTGGAAGACATAGCCAGAGTATCCAATATCCGCGACCACGGAGATGACCCAAGTTCGATCGTGTACAGCAAGATATCATTTCACATCAGCTTCCAGGGCAACGAGTTTATAGAGGTTGCACTGCAATATCATTTTGCGGATTGGGCTGAGCAAAAAATGAAGCTGAAGGGTATTCGCAATGATTTGTTGGAGGCAATCAGAGCAAACGGCGGCGAAGTTGACGACTCCTGATGGAAGCGCCTCTATTTCTGACAGACTCCAAAACCCTTTCTCATCATTCTGCAGTCTAAAGCCAAAATCCCAAAATAACTGAAGGTATCTCCAGCTAATCCGAGGTCCAAAAGCTCAGCAGGAACCTGTTGCGCTTTCAACAGTTCACAATGATAAACGCAACTTTGCTCAGGGCACCAGCAGTTTCAGGATTTCGTCGGTGATGCTGATGGTGATCAAGTCTTTATAAGAGTAGGGTTGTTGGATATCGATCCCGTAGGCGTTGATTTTCACCTGTCCGTCCACCCGGTAGCTGACCTCGCCGTTAATGGCGCCCTTGGCGATATTGTAGATGGCTTTGAGGTTGTTTACCTTGAAGATCATTGTTCCTTCGCGGGAATAAACCTTTTCGTCGAAGGTGAGCGTCTTGTCCAGGTTTCCGGAGCCAGTTTCCGCTTTGCCAATGGTGATATTGGCAGGAAAATCTGCCAAGGTGAATTTGAGGCCGTAGGGATTCATCACGATGAAATCCACCAAGACCTGGGTTTCGGTGATGCCTACTTTTCCCAGATAGCTGCGTTTGATCTTGAAAATATCGTCGCCATTGGCCTTGAAAGTGGCGAGAGCCTTCTGCAGTTGCTCCCGGATATCAATCTCGTAGGGTTCTTCAAAATCAAATTGCTGTTTCGAGCCCAGTACTTTCCCAGAGCCTTTTCCGGCGATATAGACGAAGACTTTCTGGTCCGAGTAGTTGACAAGTTTCACGGTGGGCCGGGTATCCAGAGTGATTGAAAAATCAAGCGAGTTGGACTTGCGGCTGGGAATCATCACTGCCCGGTTGAGAGACGCTGTGCCGATCTGCTCGCGGTTTTTGTTCAGCAAAGCAACATTCATTTCGTTTAGATTCAGCTTGTAGCGATTGGGATTGAGCACGCTGAGCGAAAGTTCAAGCCTGATTTTGTCCGGATCGATGGAGACGACTTTGACATCGTGGATTCTTTCGATCTTGGGGCTCTTGAAGAGCCATTTGCAGGATGCCAGGTTCAGCAAAGCCAAACAGATCAGCAGGAGTGTTAGTGTTTTTTTCATCTGTACCTCACATGAAAATGTTTATGTTAGTTGATCAAAATCTATCCAGGGGGAGAACTTTCGGAACCATGTCTCCAGCGCGAATACGCTAAAAATCATCTCCGCCTGGGAGTTGTCGCCTCTTTGATATTTTTGCCAATTAGACCAGATGCGGGGAAGATTCCAGATCTCCCGACGGCGGAATTCGGCGGAATGGAACATCTCATCCACGGTCTTTTTCAGCGGGCCTCGCAGCCACAAAGCCAGGAAAGGCGATCCGAACACAGCTTTGTCTTTGCGCGTAAAAATAGCTTTGGGAACGGTATTCCGCATGGCCATGCGGTGTACATGTTTTCCAGAGGCATTGCGGATTTTATAGGAGGAGGGAAGCGAAAAGGCAAATTCCACTAGTTCGTGGTCCAAAAAAGGCACCCGGCTTTCAACCGAGGCGGCCATGGACATACGATCCTCCCCGTGCAGCAAAGTGGGCAGGGAGGTCAAATAAACTTCATTATAGAGGAAATTGGCCAGTTTAGTCCCGTCGGTGTCGGCAATGCGGCCTAAGATCCTGCCATCAAGGGAATGTTTGGCTCTGGCTCTGAAGTCTTGGTTGAACGGCTCGAAGCGCAAAAAGTTGAATTCCAGAGCGTACAGCTGAGATTCTGGCAAACCGACCGCAAGCAGGGTTTTGGCCATTCCGGCAAAGTTTTGGCTAAATGAATTATTTTTCAGATAAGATCCGAATTCTTTGGCGATGCCACCCTGTCGCGGATGCCTCAGCAGATCTGCCAGCCAGCGGTATTGCGCATGTTTGTAGCCAGCCGTGATTTCATCGCTGCCCTGTCCGCTCATGAGCACTTTCACGCCTTGTTTCTGAGCCAGGCGCATCACCGCGTATTGCGCCGCGAAACCGGCTCCAAGCGGCAGATCGTTGAACCAGGTGGCCTCCGAAAACCACTGAAGCGCTTCATCGGCGGTGGGGGAGGTGAGGTGTGAAACGCAACCGCATGCCCAGGCAACGTCGGCGATCCATTTCCGTTCATCGAGTTGGGGCCAGTCCGCAAAGTAAGAGGAGAAGGTTTGCAAAGGTTTAGCGGTTTGTGCGTGGATGCCCCAGACGATGGCCGTCATCGCCACGCGCCTCGCCGGAGTGTATTCGC
>CAXYWN010000055.1:0-10394 GCA_964292625.1 uncultured bacterium | reverse complement strand
AGGAACTGAGGATCGTTTGGGAAGGCATGGAGAAAAGGCCTTGCCCGCTCCTCAGCGAGCCGGAACGCTTGCTCCGCCTGGAACGCGTGGTCGATGACAGCACTTTCTATTACAGTTCGGACAGCTACGCTGAAACTGGCACTTTCAAACTGAAAAAGGCCAATATCCAAGGCCAGAACTCCAAGGAAATCCAGGACTTCGGACGCAAGGTATCCAGCCTGCGCTGGGTGGGGGAGACCCTCTATTACCTGCAGGGCGGGAAGGTGAATTGGTATAATCTGGACAAGCGCAGCAAGGGCGAGCTCAGCACAGAATTTGACTATACTTACAGCGCCAGCCTGCTCAACACCCGCGTTTTCGAAGAGGTCTGGGGCGTGTTCGGGCTCAATTTCTACGATCCGAACATGCACGGCCAGAACTGGCAGGGGCTCTACGACCTCTATCATCCCTATGCCCGCCGGGCTCGCTCCGTCGAGGATATCAGCGCCATCGTGAATGAGATGATCGGCGATGTAAACGCATCCCACACAGGTTTTTATCCCCGCCGCGAAGGCTACCTCCCGCGCGGGGGAGCGCCCGCCTATCTGGGCCTGGAATTTGACCAGAGCGAGATCCTGCCGCGCGGAATCCGCCTCGACACGGTCTATCCCAATTCCCGCCTGGCCACACTCTACAAAATCAAGGCCGGGGACATCCTCACCCATATTGACGGAACCCTGATCACTCCCGCCATTCCAGTGGATTCACTCCTGGTGGATAAGACCGGCAAACGCATCGGGCTGCGCCTGCTCTGCGACGGCGAACCCAAGGATGCCTGGCTGGACGGTTTGAACTGGTCTCAAAACCGCTCTCTGCATTACGATTACAAGGTGAACCGCAGCCGCGCCAGCGTGGCTGAACTCACCGGCGAGCGAGTCGGCTATGTTCACATCCCGGCCATGGGCAACACTGAATTTGACAATTTCCAGCGCGAGGTGTTTCGCGACAACGCCGACAAGGAAGCCCTGATCATCGATGTGCGCGGCAACTCAGGCGGCCATGTGCACGACCAGATCATCGAACTGCTGAGCAAGCAACCCTATGCTTTGTCCACCTCCCGGCGCTATAGCGGCGAACTGAATCAGGAGCCCCGCCGTTCCTGGACGCGCCCCAGCATCGTGCTGTCGGACGAAAATTCCTTCTCGGACGGAGAGATTTTCCCCACGGTCTATCAGGAATTGAAACTGGGCAAGGTGGTGGGCGTTCCTTCCAGCGGCTCCGTGATTGGCACCTGGCAATATAATCTCCTGGACGGCTCTTCCATGCGCCTGCCCGGTTCCGGCTGGTATCGGCTGGACGGCACGAACATGGAAGGCAACGGAGTGAAGCCGGACATCGTGGTCGAAATCAGTCCCGAGGACGAGATCGCCGGCCGTGACACCCAGTTGGAGCGCGCCATCGAGGAGATTCTGAAGGAACTGCCATGATCCGCCCTCAAAGCATGAAACAGTTTTCAAAGGGAGCAGCAGAAGCCCCGCGGCCAGTTTTGTCTTTTGGGCTACTACTCCAGCACCTGAAACCCGGACTAGCGAATAAGGCAGCCAAGGGGGCAGGGCGTGCTGGCTGACCGCGATCTGCAAAACCTGATCCTGCGCGCGGAAGCCCTGATGAAGACCAATTGGATTCATGGGGTGCAGCTCTTGATCCAGGCGGTGGAAGAAAATCCCCAGGACTCGCGGCCCCTGATCGCGCTGGGTGATTTTTACCAGAAACGCCAGCTCTACGATAAGGCCGTCAAGAGCTATCAGACTGCCCTGAAACTCATTCCGGACGACAACCAGCTCAAACTGATCATCGGCAACGCCCTCTTTGCCCAGGGCGAGTACAATCTGGCCATTGTCTATTACGACCAGATTAGCGATCCCCAGTCGGATATTCGCTACAACAAAGCTTTGGCGCTGGCCTATTTGGGACGCAACCGCGACAGCATCGCCATCATGCGTGAACTGATGACGGTGATCGACAACAATCCCTTCATCTATTTCCTCTTGATTGAGCAACTGCTGCGCATCGAAGATTACCAGGGCGCCAGCAAATACATCGCCAGAGCCGAGGCCAAGATCGGCCGGCACCGGCATCTGATGCTGCTCAAGGGACTCACCTATGCCCATTTCAAAAACTGGTTGCTGGGCCTGAAAGCCTTTAGGGATTACGAGCAGAGCGGCGAGCTGACCCAGACCGAGCATGTGCTGGTCTATGCCGATTGCGCCGTCAGAAGCGGCATGCCGGCCCTGGCCATCCCGCCCTTGGAACGCGCCATCGAGCGGAATCCCTATTCTGTGGACCTTTATGAGGAAATGATCCGCCTGCTGCTCCAGGAGAAACGGACCGGCGAAGCCCGTAAATATATGCGCCAGGCGAAGCGCTACTTTCCCATGCTCAGTCCGCTGCTCGAGCTTTTGAAAAGCCGCCTGGGGCAGACCGGAGATTGAAGATGAGCCTCTACAAACTTGTGAATCCCTTGAAAAACTATGCCTGGGGTTCGCCGGACTTTATCCCCCGCCTGCTGGGCAGACAGCCCGATCCGGCGCTGCCGGTGGCGGAAATGTGGCTGGGGGCGCATCCTGCGGGATGCTCAAAGCTGGACTGCGAAGGTCGCGAGATCAGCCTGCGGGAATTGATCGCGTCCGACCCGGTCCGGCATCTGGGACGCGGGGCCGAACTGGCCGCGGGGGAACTGCCCTTTCTGCTGAAGGTTTTGGCTGCGGAGCAGCCTCTTTCGATCCAGGCGCATCCCTCTGGACCCCAAGCCCGGCTTGGATTTGAGCGTGAAAACAGCCTCGGTCTGCCCCTGGATTCTCCGCTCCGCAATTACCGCGACCCCCGCCCCAAACCGGAACTGATCTGCGCACTCACCGAGTTCAAGGCCCTCTGCGGCTTCAGACCATATCCGGAGATTGTTGCCAATCTGCGCGCCGCGGGTCTGGATTCCCAGCTGAAGAGTTTCGCCGCCTTTGCCCGGCACCCAAACTGGCATTCATTTTTAAAGCTGGCGCTGGAACTGCTCAGCCTGCGGGAGGCTGCGCTCCAAGGTGCTCTGGCAACGCTGAAAAACTCTCTGGGAGAGGATTCCGGTCTGGATTCCGTCATTCGTGCCACTTGCCAGACCCTGCTGAACTATTATCCGCAAGATCCGGGCACGCTGGCCCCGCTCTATCTGAACATCTTCACTCTCCAGCCCGGCGAGGCGCTGTTCCTGGGGGCGGGAGTTATGCACGCCTATTTGCAGGGTGCCGGCATCGAGATTATGGGCAATTCGGATAACGTGCTGCGCGGCGGCCTGACTCCCAAGCATGTGGATTTGGAGGAACTTGCCCGAATATTGGATTTCAATCCCTATACGGGCGGGGTGATAGCTTTGTCGGTGGATAGCCCTTACTTAGGCAGCTATCTGACAGCGGCGCGGGAGTTTGAACTGAGTCATATTTGTTTGGATGGATATATGGGCATTGGCTACGATGAGTGGCAGGATCCGCTGATTGCGTTTTGCGGGGATGGTTCAATCCGGCTGGACAGCGGGGATTGCAGTCTTCAGCTGGAAAGAGGCGAAGCGGCTTTCATAAGTGCCGATGCCGGAGATCTGCATATCGGAGGGACCGGCGAACTCTGGCTGGCAACGCTGCCCGCTCAGAACTGAAATTCGATCCCGATACTCAGCGATTCGATGATTTCGTCTTTGCCCTCGATTACTCCGTCACCATTCGCGTCCTGATAGAATTCCCGATATTTGCAGATCAGGTTGTAGCTGTCGTTGTAGCCATAGACGATGCGGCCGTTGATTTGGGCGGCGGAGTTGCGTAGGTTTTTCCAGTCCACCCTGGCCACGTCCGTCTGCGCGTAATAGAGCGAGGCTTCACGGAGTTTGGGGAATTTTTCCGGCATAAAGGTCAGCTTGGCCCAGAGCGATTTTCCTTTGTTGACGCCGTCGTTGTACATATCCTGATAGGCCACTTTCAGATAGGCAAAATTGGCGATGTTGCCCTTCAGATAGCCGAACCAGCCGACGCTTGACTTCATCCCGTCCAGTTCCTCGTCTTTGGTGCGCAGGCTGTAATAGCGGCGCCCCTCGGAGCCTTCGATGCCGGTGTAGAGCACCTGACAGCGCTGTTCGTCATAAAGATAGTTGAAATAGGCTGGCAGAAAGCGGTCGTTGAACTGGCGGAATTCCAGTTTCAGATCAAAGATCAGGAATTTCGCGGCGAATCCCGGCAGGATCAGGCCGCTGCCGTAGTCCTGCATCACCGCGTATTCAGCGTAGTGGCTGAGGCGGAAATTTTCGCCATCCACCAGCGGCAGTTCGTAATCCAGGCTATAGACCCACATTGGATGGGAATCGGCGTAGCAGGCCGCGGAATCCGGAAATACTGCCGTATCGAAGGAATAATCCGGATAGAGCTGGGCGATATTGGGGAAAACTTCGTTCACATAGGGATTCATGTCGGGATGGTCCAGCACCGAATTGCCGTTCAGGTCTATGTCAAACTGGTCGGGCACGCCATCATCATCGCTGTCCAGCCAGCTCTCGGGATCGAGGGGAAATTTGTCGTAAACGTCCGGATAGCCGTCGCCGTCGGAATCGGGATATTTGCCATAGGGATTTCTGTCCGCGCCGAGGTTCATGCCCAGAGACAGGTTTTTGATCAAAGGCAGCTTTGATCCGAGCAGGGGCTTGAAAGAGGCCCGTCCGGCAATGACCTCATTTTTGCTGATATCGTGGGTATAAATCTCAAAACCGAAGCCGTAGGCGTTGGTATTGGCGCCCAGATAGCCGCCGATCGGTTTTTCCTCCGGATAGCGCAGCATGTTTGAATAGTCGTCGAAAATCAGCCCGTGCCCCAGGGTGTAATCCGGAATGCAGCCGATCTTGAAATAGAGCGAATCGCGGCGGTCGGAAAACCTCAGGTAAAAGAGCTTTTTGGCGATGTCTTCCCAAGATTCCCAGCCTTTGCGGCGCAGCCTGCCCTCGCCGTCGAAGAGCAAATCGATGTCCATGCCGATGCCCACTTTCCAAATTGCCACTTCCGGACGCAGACGAATCTGCGAATACCAGGTGTCATCCGCCAAAATGTTGCCTAACATGCCGCCCAGATTGAAGTTAGGCCGCGAAAGGACCTCATACATAGGTTCCTCCCAAGCCTCGTCGCCGGGGAACATATAGTCGTCGTTCAAGCTCTGCGCGCCGAGCATGGCGGGCAAGAGCAGCAGGACGAACAGCCAGATTTTGGGCATGATATTTACCTTATCTATTCCTTTCCCATCATAAAAAGGCCCTTTCCGCTTTCTGTCAAGTAAAAAGTTCGGAGGCATTGCTGCTGCGGTGAAAAACCTGGGCTGGGAAAAGCAATTCCGGACAGGATTACAGGGGAAAAGGGGTTCACGCAGATCACGCAGATCGAAAAGATTACGCAGATTGCGCAGAGCCATTCGGAAGTGGATAAGGCCAGCATGATGTGAAAGCTCGGAGGGCGACAGACTGATAGCGAGGGTGCGGAGCGCAGCGCAGCCCCTCGTCCGAAAAGAGAACGGATATGTGTCCTATTTCCCCGCCCCTCCCCGGGAAAACCTGGCGGTTTTTCCGGGGAGGGGCGGGGCCTCTTGTAAGGATGAGATTCTCTGGCAACGAGGGGTTCCGAACCGGCTAAAGCCGTTTCTCCACACCCTCGCTATCGTTCTGCCGCCCCGCGGGGCTGGAAGGTAGCGCAGGATTCCGATCCTGCGATTGTTGGGACTGGTGCATGCGTCCGGATAGGCAATTGCCGACAAGGGCTGGATTCCGGGCCTGTCGCGAAAAAAGCGGCATCCCGGAATGACAGATCGTAACTTTTCCCTGCCTAACACGCCGGATTTGCTCTTTGCGCCCTTACAAAAACAAGCCCGGCTTTTGGCCGGGCTTGGAGTTATTGATCACTTTGTAAGTTGGTTATTTCATTAACACCGCTTTGCGGAAGAAGCTCTGCGAGCCGGCGGTCATACGGATGTGGTACACTCCGGTGCTGCAGGTGCGGCCCTGGTCGTCGCGGCCGTCCCATTCGGTCTGGTATTGACCGGCGGCTTTATCGCCGATGGGGATGCGGCGTACCAATTGTCCGCGGGTGTTGTAGATCTCGATGTTAACCTTGGCGCTTTCCTTCAGGCTGAAGGGGATAAAGGCGCGCGGGTTGAACGGATTGGGGTAGATCGGCTTCAGCTCTGTAACCAGCGGAATCTCGGGGGTGTTTCCACCCTGCGCGGCATACTGGATGGAGATAGGGCCGTGGAAGGCAACGGTGCCGTCCAGATCAGAGTTTTGCAGCCAGTAGTAGTAGGTGCCTTCATCATACAGCTCTTCGTCTGTGAAGATATAGGTCTGCTGCTGGGAGGTATTGGTGGCGGCGATCAGCCCGCTCACAGTGGAGGCGGTGGTCAGATCGTTGCTGCCGTTGCGGAGGATGTAGAAACCAAGCACTCCGGTCTCGGTCTGCGTTACCCAGGTCAGGTTCACATAGTTATTCACGGAAATGGTTGCTGTGAAGGATGAGAGCTCAACTGGCGTCTGACCATCTCTGTTGTAGAAAGCCCAGATCCTGGGGGCAGTTGTGGTTCCCAAATCTGTTACGTCAGTGAGGGTCACCGTTCCGCTCGTAACTGTTACACCCGCGAGGTAGAGTATCCAGGTAACGCCGTCGTCATCACTGTAATACGCATCGACAGTGGAGAGGGTGGATGGCCATTCCACAATGTTGGTAAAGGTGAGGTCAAGCCCGCCGTCCTGGGTTCCGTAAGTCACCCAGGTGTGGAGGTATGTGATTCCATCAAGCGCGCCGTCAACGTCATATTGCATTAATTTGTCCAATTCCACGGCAAAGTCGTCCAGATAATCTTGGTCCTGGCCGGTGATGGAAAAATCCTCCGCCGTGTAAACAAGGTTATTGCCAGCGAAATACAGTCTGCCGGAGTTGAAAAGCACTTCGTCTTCCATTTCATCGGTATCATAATCTCCAGAGATGATGATGTCACCACGCAGGGTCAGATTGTACTGAGTGCCGGAGTTCATATATACCAGCATGAAATCGATAATCCCATCCGCAGGTACTTCGTACCCAGTGGAATAGTCCCCATTGCCGGAAGCGTAGAACAACTGGATATCAGTTCCAGTTGCATAGGTGGGATATTCATCGAAGCTGCCGGCAGGTTCATTTTGTTCCATGTTACCAATCTGTACGATTGCGGTACCTCCGTTGCTGCCCAGGGTAAGCTGGGAGGAATTGATCATCTGGCGGGAGAAGAGGTTCACTCTACGCACTGGAATCTGGTTGGCGCCAGCCAGGGTTAGGGTACCATTGTTTTGTAAACCAAAGTCGTAGATCAAACCTGTGACCGAACCGTTGTTGGTAAAGGTCTGGGCAGTTGTGCCGTTGAAATAGATGGTGCAGTAATTTGCTGAGCAGTTGATTGTGCCGGTGCTGTTGTTGCTGAAGTCTCCCCCCACGAATAGTAGGGTCGTATTCTTGCTGACAGGATCTTCCGTGTCAGCAACTCCGGCGTTCCAAGTGATGGTTCCGCTGTAGTTGACATCTCCACCCACCACCAGAACAGCCTGGGAATCCAGAATAAGCGTTCCGCCATCTTCCACGGTCAGGGAAGCAGCATTGGCCTGTTCTTCATAATCGTACAATCCATTCCAGCCGTCGCCGTAGGTGATGCGGTCGCTATCCACGATCACAGTAATTCCATCGGGGATCAACACATCATCGCCGCTATCAGGAACCACGCCGCTGCTCCAGGTGTTCGGATCGCTCCAGTAACCACCTTGAACCGCGTAAACGTAGTCGAGACTGCCGGCCACGAAATCGTCCACCATAAACATAAATATGTCGTTGGAAACGCACTCGATGGCAATATAGCCGCTGAGGTTGGAAAGCCCGGGAACAGCATATTCAAAAACGGTCCAGTCCAGCGGCGCCTCGAGGTAGTTGGTGTCATCGCCGGCCACATAAATCCAGTTGGTGACATCGGGGGGATAGAGCACCTTGAAGCGTTGCAGATTAGTACCCAAGAGCATGGACCTGGCAAAGAAACTGATCCGAGGATACTTGCCAAAAGTCAGTTGCGGCGAGATCAGCAAGTCTTCATTGGGTGGTGTAGTAGCAGCAAAACAAGCCGCATATTTGTTGCCGGAGTAAGCTTGAAATTCCTCGTATGGTAGGGGAGGTGTGGTGTTAGCTGGATTGAATATTAAATAGGAACCTGTATAGTAATTATTTAACCAAGTAAAGTCAGTTAACCCGTAAGTACTCGAGGCGTCTCCGTCCGAAAATGTCCAGTCACCGAAATTATCCACCACAAAATCAGTATAGGTATCGAAGTAATCCTCAAACAAGCCATTCACGCCGTATCCGCGCAGGGAGATGTTTGTGGTTCCGCGGTCCCAGCTATTGTTGTAAACAACGCTTCCGATCGTTTGTCCGGAGCTGGGGGCTTGTTTGACAAGTCCATCGCCAAGCTGGAGCGCCGGAATTGCTTCGCAGGCAAACAAACGTTTGACCCTGCCTTTGGCATCTTCAGTAGGGCTGGGCTGCCAATTTCCTGAATCCAGGGAGTTTCCGCCGTCCATACGTATGTGATCATTCGGCAGAACGGTTCCAAAGCTGTTGGTTTTCAGAAACTCTGAGCCGGCTGCTTGGTCGCTTGTACCGCTGCTTAAAACATACTTGGCACCAAGGTTGTCCACGATGCTCAGAGAAGCTTTCTTCTCACCCACAGAGAGGGGATCAAATTTTACACTCCAAGAGGCAGACTGACCGCTGCCGAGATTGATCGGATAACTGTTGGTGTCTGTCAGGTCGAAGTGCGCTGCATCCGGCCCGGTAAGGCTGACTCCGCCCGCTGCGATGGTGACCGTCCCGCCCCCGCCATTGGTGGCGGTAAAGGTGCGTGGCGTGCAATTGCTTGCATTGGCATAGGCTAAACCATAGTCATGTGATGATTCGGATATTGTCATCATCGGAGTGGCTGGCTGGATACTGATATCATCCACGGCGATGTAATCCACATCCGCAGCAGAATAAGCATGCCAGCCAAAATAGATATTACCGGTGGTGGTGGCGGTATAGTTGATCGTCACTTCAGTCCAAGCAGTAATAAACATGTTGGCGTCAGTATAAATGGCTGCGTTTGCTGTCAAACTTGCCACAGTTGGAGCGGTTCCCCAATGGACTTTTAATTTCTCTGGTACTCCAGAACCTGGCGCTTGCACCCAATATTTTATGAGGTATGAAGATCCGCTAACCACTGGAATCGGTGGTGAAATCAACCACTCGTTTTTAGCAGCGGTGGTGCTGTAATACACAGTTGAACTATAGGCAGAAGAGTGATACTGACTGCTATTAGGCGTCCAGGGTCGATCCGCTGCAGATTTGATATGTGACCACCCAGAAGGCAGCGCAGCATAATACTGTGCAGGACTCATATCAGTTGAATAGGGTAAAGTTACAGTAGCAGGTACTTTACTAATTAATTCGATGTTTTCCAAAGCACCTACGGCGAGTGGTGCAGATGCATTATTATACCAGGAAAAAACCAATCGACTTGTGGTCCCCGCGTAACTGGCAGGGACTGAAATTGAAATAACGTACCAAGTATTGGCTGTGGTACCAGCCAGCAAACCGGAATAAATAAAATCGCCGGTGGGATATCCCGTTGTGGTTGGTGTGGTAGTGGTTGGAACCAATCTTACGGTGAATCCGTCTGCAATAGTCGTTTGCGCTACACTCGTTTTAAAGTTAAAGGTGAGGGTAATTTCGTTTTCATTGGCAGGGAAGGTAACGTTGCGATATATATGACGATACGCCGCAGTGTTGGCACTTGTCCAGGCAGTCGCAGAATTGGATGTGAATGCGCAACGGTTTCCTGCATAACCGCCTGGGGCTGTACCGACATAAAACTGATTTCCCGTGGCGTTTACCGCAGTCCATCCGTTTGCCGCAAAAGTGGTGCCCGATTCGAATCCTCCAGCTCCAGCCGGATCGATCAGAACGGTTCCCCAAACATTTGAGAATACCCCCAGTAAGATTACCAAGGATAAAACAAACAAAGTGATCTTTCTCATAAGATTCTCCCTATTTTATCAATAATTTTGTTAATTTGATCATTAAAAAAAGTGTGTTCGCGGCTCCGGTGCCTGAGCCCGGAACTCTTGCCTCTTCTGCTATTCATGACTGTCTCCTTGTATCATAAGTATCTAAAGTCCATCGAGACGGACTTATTTATAGTGCCAGTATCCCGGAAAGCAAAGTTATGTCAAGAGAAATATTTGACTTTTAGCATAGTTCTCCCGGGAGACTGTTCAAAATAAGCCACCATATTACGCAGCCTTA
>CAXYWN010000054.1:0-10502 GCA_964292625.1 uncultured bacterium | reverse complement strand
CACGGTTTGATGAGGGGGGCAGGATTAGAACCCCTGCCTCTACTCTACTGGACAACTAAACGCAAATCCCGTTATCTGGGGTTTTCCGCCGAAAATCCCTACATCAATTTATCCTGAAGATCCTGTCAATCCCGTCATCCGTGTTCCCCTCCTAAAATCACTCCTCTCCCACTCAATATCGAATCTGTGCTATCTGTGAAATCTGTGTGCCACCCTCTTTTCCCAAAACCCGTCACCCTCTCCATTCTCTTTTAATCCTTTTAAATCCTGTCATCCTGTTCATCCCTATTCTATTCTATTCTTTTCTTTTCTTTTTCAATTCGTGTAAATTCGTGTAATTCGTGGACAAGCCCACTTTTGTTTGACCCCGTCCCTCTCCCCAATCACTTCTCATTCACTTCTCCCAGACTTCGCCTTGGCCCATTGGGAACTGTGGGAGAAGCTGGTATGAAGTGGACAGGCTATCTGCAAGATAGGACTCCGCGCCATCTGCATACTAATCTGCGTAATCTGCGTGAAATAATTCGAGGAATGCGTGTAATTCGTTGACACAATCCCAAGCTCCCAATTTGGTGGTTTGAAATCAGGAGCTTAGATTATGCGAAAAATCCTCTGTCTGGCGGCGCTGCTGTGTTGCCTGGCCGCCCTCGCCGCCACGGCGCTGTTGAGCCCGGCGGAGATCCAAGTCTTGTCGGAGATGCTGGAAACGGCGGAATTGGACAGGTCATCGCTCTGCTTTGAAAAGGACTGGGACCTGAGCAGCAAATACAAGCTGGACTGGCAGTTGCGCCAGCTTCAGGATCCCTGGCAGGCTCTGGACGATATGCAGGAACTGCGTGAAGTCTGCCGTTGGGGCGACCCCGCCGCGGTTCCCGGACTGCTGCGCCATCTGGGCGGCATCGCCTTCAATTTGGATCCCGGAACTTTCGCCAGCCTCTACCCCGCCGCCAAAGTGACATTTGACCGGCAGTTGGCCACCCAGGTGACCAAGCCGGAGCAGATTTTCAAGTGGCTGGAAAGCAACCTGGATTATCTGGAGCGCGAACTCGCCCCCGCCTTTGCGGGCCTGAGCCCCCGGGAACAAAAAATCCTGCTGAGTTTCTGGCACTGGCAGTTTATCGAAAGTGAGGACATTGACGCCTATAAGGATTATTACCAGGAAAAGGGACTGCCTCGCTACGGCGATTTGGATGAAGAAGAAGTGCTGATGCTCTTGGGAAAATGGCACCCGCAGGCTTTGCTGAGCGCCGGCATCCAGTTTTTGGCAATGTCCGACGCCCTTGTGGAGCGGGCCCAGACGCTGAATTTCTCCAACAAAAAGATCCTCACCCGCAAAACCCGATACGGCTTGATGGTGATAGGCAGCACCGGCGACGACGTTTATAGTCGGCGCGCCTTTATGGATATCTGTTTTCTGCTCCACCCCGCCGGCGACGACCGCTATGAGACCGGCCTGGGAACATCTCCTGACCAGAGCTTCTGCCTCTTTGTAGATTTAGCCGGAGACGACATCTACCGGTATTCCAATCCCGCGGAGATCTTCCATTCCTCCTTTGGGCTCTGCTATTCCTACGACCTGGCCGGAAACGACCTCTATCAGACAGGCGATTTTTCCTTTTCCGCTTTCATGGGACTGAACCTGCATCAAGACTTCGCCGGCGACGATATCTACCAAAGCGGGCTTTTCTCTCAGGGTGCCGCGATGTTCGGCTGCGCGCTGCTGATCGACCATGAGGGAAACGACAGTTATCAGGCCAGCGTTTCCGCCCAGGGTTTGGGCAGCACGCATGGCGCCGGAGCGCTGATCGACAGAAGCGGAGCGGACACTTACAGCCTGGGCGGGAAATATTTTCACGAACCGCTGATGCCGCTCGATTACATCACCCTCGGCCAGGGCATGGGTCTCGGGTTGAGGCCCAGCCTGGCAGGCGGTTTGGGCCTGCTTTTCGATGGCTCCGGCAACGACAGATATCTGGGCGGGGTCTATGCCCAGGGTTCCGGCTACTGGTATGCGACGGGCGTTTTGATCGATGAAGCCGGCAACGACATCTACAGCGCGGTCTATTATCCCCAGGGTTCCGGCATCCATCTGGCCTGCGGCTTTTTACTGGACGCTTCTGGCGACGACGCCTATTACAGCCGCCACGGACCAGGCCAGGGAGCAGGACACGACTGGGCTCTGGGTATGCTGATCGACGGGGCAGGCAACGACGCCTATTCCATCGAAGGCGGAAACGGGCTGGGACTCACCAATTCCGTGGGCATTTTTGTGGATAAGAGCGGCAACGACCGCTACGAACGAAGCAACCCCCAAAACTATGGTGGGGCCAATCTGGCCCGCAGCGCCGGCGGAATCGGACTTTTCCTGGACGCCGGCGGAACCGACAGCTATCCGGACAGCCTAATGGCCAACAATAAAACCTGGCAGAGCGGCACTTACGGAATCGGCCGCGATCTTGAGCTGAACCTTGTGGCCAAAACCGCTATCGAAGAAATCGCTGAAATGGCCGCCCTGCCGGACAGCACAGACAGTATCGAGTCCATCTTTGCCGGCGCCTCGGAATGGGAGGTGGGTTCAGCGGTTCAGCGGGTCCGGAAGGCACGTGAAATCCTGATCAACCGCGCCGCGGAAGCTGTTCCCTATGTCGTCGAGAATAAGCTGAACACCTCCTCCGGCCTTGAATACCGGGCTCTGGAAGCTCTTGCCGCGAAGTCGGAGGATTTTCTGCGTGAACTCTTCCGGGTGATAGATACCCCCGACAGTTTGGCTGCCAAAAACGCCCTCTCCCTGATTTCCGGGGTGGGGGACAGCCTCCTGGTGGAGCCGGTGGAACGCCTCCTCAGCCAGAAGAAATACGAAACAGCCTGCATCGCGGTCCTCGGCGGAGTGCACACCCCGCGTAGCGTGGAACTGCTGAGCGCCTACATCTTTCACCCCAGCGAGCGTTTCCGCTACCTCGCAGCCCGTTCCCTGAAACAGATCAAAGACCCCTCTGCCCGCCAAACGCTCGAACTTATGCGCCAGGACCGCTCTTTCCTGGTGCAGTCGCTGTTACGCAGCCTTCCCGCGGGGCAAGAGCCATGAATGGCCCCCGGGCCTCTTTTGCCCAATTTCTGAGCGAGCTGAAGCTGCGGGAAACAGATGAGGTGATGGCTGGATTTGACCGCTATCACGCCATGCTGGTGGAATTGAACGTCCGCTTGAACCTCTTTTCCCGTTCGGCACCTGCCGAAGAACTCTGGACAAAGCATTTCCTTGACAGCCTGCTGCCTTTGAAATGTATTGATTTCTCAGGTAAAAAAGTATTGGACTTCGGTTCTGGCGGCGGTTTACCCGGGATTCCGGTGAAGCTGGCTGTGGCCGACTGCCACATGGTGTTGCTGGATTCCGTGCGCAAAAAGACCCGCGCGCTGGAGGAAATGGTTAGCAGGCTGGAGCTTGCAGATTGTGAAGTGGTCTGCTCCCGGCTGGAAGACTATTCAGGTGGCGGCACTTTCGACTATATCCTCTGCCGCGCCATCAAGCTGGAGCAGCGCTATCTGAAGCCCCTGCGCCATCTGCTTGCACCAGAGGGGAAACTGGTTTGTTACAAAGCCAGGGATTGGGCGGATATCGAAGCGCTGAACCCCCGCGAACTGCTGAGACTGGAACTGGATTATGGGACCCGCGCCATTTTCACCTTGGACGGGGCGCAACTAAAAGAATGACTGGAAGTTAACGCGAATATATGGCAAGAATAATTACGATTGTGAACCAAAAAGGCGGGGTGGGAAAAACCACCTCAGCGGTGAATCTCGCCGCCGGACTGGCCATTTTGGAAAAGAAGACCCTGCTGATCGATTTTGACCCTCAGGGCAACGCCACCAGCGGGGTGGGGCTGGACAAAGACAAGCTGGAACTGCAAATCTATGATGCGCTTATCGGCAGGGTTCCCTTGCGGGAAACGATCCATCCCACCCCCACCAACAACCTCTGGTGCGTGCCGGGAAACATCGACCTCACCGGGGCTGAGATCGAACTGGTGCAGGAATTTGCCCGCGAGCACAAACTCCGCGAAGCGCTGCAACCCATATTGGAAGACTACGATTACGTGATCATCGACTGTCCGCCCTCCCTGGGTTTGCTCACAGTGAACGCACTCACGGCGGCGACGGACCTGTTGGTGCCGATCCAATGCGAATATTATGCTCTGGAAGGAGTTAGCCAACTGCTCTCCACCATCAGGCTAATCCAGAAAAACCTCAATCCGAACCTGAACATCATCGGCATCCTGCTCACTATGTTCGACCGCCGCGTGAACCTTTCCATGCAGGTTGCGAAAGAAGTGCGGCACTATTTCAAGGAAAAGGTTTTCCGCACCATCATCCCCCGCAATATCAAACTGGCCGAGGCCCCCAGCTTCGGCAAACCCATATTTTTGTATGACATCCGCTCTCCCGGCGCCATGAGCTATCTGAACCTGGCCACGGAAATCATCGAAAGGACGGCAAAATAATGAATGAACGCCTCGGACGCGGTTTGAGCGCTCTGATCCCCGAGCGGCAGGATGAACCCGACAGCCGATCAAATATGGCCACCCTGCCCATCGGACAGATAAAAACCAATCCCTATCAACCCCGCCGGCATTTCGACCCCGATGCTTTGGCAGAACTGGCTGAATCCATCAAGGCCAACGGCATCATCCAGCCGCTGATCGTGTACAAGACCGACGCCTCGGGATTTGAGCTGATCGCGGGCGAAAGGCGCCTCCAGGCCGCGTGCCTGGCCGGGCTGGAATCCGTCCCCGTGGTGATACGCAGCGTGAGCCAGAAAGAGCAACTGCAGCTCGCCATCGTGGAAAACGTCCAGCGTGAGGACCTCGATGCGATCGAGGAAGCGCACGCCTATCTGACTCTGGCGGAAGATTTTGAACTCACGCATCAGGAGGTGGCCAAGATTGTTTCCAGGGACAGAACCACCATTACAAACAGCATCCGGCTGCTCAAACTCCCGCTGGAAGTACAGACCCTGGTTTCGGAAGGGCAGCTCAGCCCCGGGCACGCGAGGGCCGCGCTGAGTGTAGAGCCGGAACTGCAAGCCCTTTTTGCGCAATACATTATCCAATACCGGCTCAGCGTGCGTCAGGCCGAGGATAAAGCGAAAACCTTTGCCCCAAGCCGGTTGCAGGACGAGCCTCTGCCCGCTAATTCCGATTTTCTGAAAAGCCTGGAAAAAGACCTGGGCAGCGTTTTGGGAATGAAAGTGAAGGTTAGCGAACGGGCCGGCAAAGGCAAAATCACGCTCAGCTATTCCGACACCTCGGAACTGGCTCTGCTGCAGGAACTTATCAAAATATTGAGGAGAGAACCATGAACAGGATCATCGTGACCGGAGGCGCGGGATTCATCGGCGCCAACTACATCCACCATCTTTTTGCCGACCCGGATTTCCAGGGCCGAGTTTTTAACATCGACAAACTCACCTACGCCGGCAATCTGGAGAGCCTCGCCGATATCGAACAGGCCTATCCGGATCGCTATCAGTTTGAAAATGCTGATATTTGCGACGCCGAAGCCATCGCCCGCATCTTTGCCGCTTTCAAGCCTGACACGGTGGTCAGTTTCGCCGCGGAATCCCATGTGGACCGTTCGATCGACGGACCTATGGAGTTCATCAACACCAACGTTGTTGGCACGGCAGTTTTGCTGGATACCTCATTGCGCTACTGGCGCGGTTTGAACGAAAAGGACAAACAGACTTTTCGCTTCCACCACGTTTCCACGGACGAAGTTTTCGGCTCTCTGGGTGACGAGGGACTATTCACAGAAACCACGCCTTACGATCCCTCCTCGCCGTATTCCGCTTCCAAAGCGGGTTCCGACCACCTGGTCCGCGCCTGGCACCGCACTTTCGGATTGCCGGTGCTGATCTCCAACTGCTCGAACAACTACGGCGGCTATCAGTTCCCCGAAAAGCTGATTCCCCTGATGATTCTTAACTGCCTGGAGCACAAGCCTCTGCCAATTTACGGACAGGGCCTCAATGTCCGCGACTGGCTCTACGTGCGCGATCACTGCGAAGCCATCAACACCATCATCCGCTCCGGCCAGTTGGGCCAGACCTACAACATTGGCGGCAACAACGAGATGAAGAACATCGAGATTGTAACCACGATTTGCCGGCTGCTGGATGAACTTAGGCCCTCCGAAAAGCTCGGATCTTACACTGAACTAATCACTTATGTTGCCGACCGCCCCGGCCACGATCTCCGCTATGCCATCGATGCAACCAAGATCGAGCGTGAACTGGGCTGGACGCCCGGGGAAACTTTCGCCACCGGCATCCGCAAAACTGTGCTCTGGTATCTGGAGCATGAGGATTGGTGGCGCAATATCCAGAGCAAGCAATACCAGCAGCAACGGCTTGGACTGGGCAAATAGGCCCCGAATATTTCGCGCGGGTTTTTCCCTCGGGGTGAGTTATACTTACAGATGGAATGTGCATCCCTTGAAGGAGGAGTGAAACGATGAAAAAGTATAGATATTACAAATCTTTGGCCGCCTTGGCCTTGGTTCTGGCCGCTCTGGTGACAATGGCTTGCTCACCGAATTCATGGCTGAACTCAGCTCTGCCCAATCCCGCTGTCGTGGCCCAGCCGGCCACCAGTTCGCAGGTTCCAGACGCAGGAACTGACGCGCATTTTGTGCGGGTGGACGAATATTTTGTGATGGAGCAGCCGCTCGCCGCCCAGCCTTTTGTGTTCGCTTCCCTGGGTAAAATGCAGACCCTGCCCAGCGCGGATCACAACAATGAAGGCCGCTTTCTTCGCCTGGTGGACAGCCAGCAGATCTGGACGCAGTACTTCGCCAAAACCCGCATTGCCAAAAGCGGCGACCTCGTTCTGGATAAAGAAGTCTTTTTCCTGCAAATCACCGATCCCGCGGGCAATTATCGCCCTCCCCAAAGCAGCGCCGAGACCTCAGGAGCATGGTGGATGAAGGCCCGAATCACCGACATGAGCACAAAAAACAACGGTTACGTGAAGGTCAGCGGCGGGTATAACGTCAACCTGAACGCCCTCCGGGTGTCTGTAAACTAAGACCTTACTGTAAAACATCCTGATCCGGAATGTTTTGCCTTCCATGGGCAGTTCCTCGGAACTTCTGGGCACGTAAATGATAACCAAACAACAGCTTAGAACAGATGAGAGCTAATGATATAACACAAAAACATTGACCGGAATCGCCCGCGCTAAATACTGCTCTGAAAAATGACCTTAAAGAGGTAGCCAGATGTTATTAGCGGATTTTTTGGATGCTCCGACGATCGCTTTCGAACAGCGCACTCTGCCCCGCGAGCAAGTGTATCAGGAAATCATCGAGCGGATCTGCGCTCAGCGGCATCAAGCCACTCCCAAATGTGGCCAGCCCATGCTGGACGCCATTCTGGAGCGCGAAAAAGAAGCTCCGATGGTCTATTCCTCTGGGATCGCGATTCCGCACGTGCGGGTGGAGGGACTCGAGGATACTCTGATCGGCATGACTTTTTTGCAAAGCCCCCTGGATTATAATGGCATAAAGGTCCACTGGGTGGTACTAATCTTTACGGATAAATCCTCCTCCAAGATATATCTGAACATTGTGGCCGAGCTGCTGAAACTTTCCCAGAACAAGGAGGCCATGGACAGCCTGCATTCTCTGCAGGATGGGCATGGCGTGATTCAATATCTGAAGAAGGAAAAGATAGAGGTGGGTTCCGATTTCACCATCGCCGATATTATGGTGCCAAACCCCTACTGCGTGGGCCCGGACGACACTCTCAGCAAAGTAAACAGCCTGATCAACGAACACACTATCCCCCTGCTGCCGGTGATTGATGCCAACGGCACTTATCTGGGCGAATTCAACATTCTGGATGTCCTCAAAGTGGGCGTTCCGGACTATCTGATGCAGATGGGTGATCTGAGATTCCTCAAATCCTATGAGCCGCTGGAGCACCTCTTCGAAAAAGAAGATCAGGTGCTGGCCAGCGAAATAATGCGCAAAGACCAAAAAACTCTGGAACCCCGTGCCTCCATCGTGGAAGCTGTTTATCACATGATCCGGGAGCGAAAAAGGGGTTTCTGCGTGGTTGACAACGGCCGCCTGGTGGGAGTGGTCACGGCCATGGACATTTTCAAGAAGGTGATCAAAGCATGAGTTCTACTATCACAATGCTTGCCACCTTGGTGATTTTCGTGATCACCTACGTGCTGATCATCACCGAATTGATCAACAAAATGCTGGCCTCGCTGATCGGCGCCTTCCTGCTGGTTGTGGCCGGTATCCTCACTCAGGGTGAGGCTTTCCTGGCCGTTGACTGGAACGTTATCTTTTTCCTGTTTGGCATGATGCTGGTGATCTCGGTGCTGAAGAAAACCGGCGTATTCCTCTTTGTGGCGATCAGGTTGGCCAAACTGGCTCGCGGCAACCCGCTGGTGATAATGCTCTTGACCTTCGGCACCACGGCCTTTTTCGCGGCTTTTCTGGACAGCGTGACCGCCATCATGATCCTGGTGCCGGTGGTGATGCTGATCTGCCACGAACTCAAAATAACTCCAATACCTTACATTATCAATATGGCGATAGGCGCGAACATGGGCGGAGCCCCCACCATGGTCGGTGACCCGCCGAACGTTATTATCGGTAGCTCCACCGGCTACAATTTTGTCGATTTCATCGTCAATCTGGCCCCCGTTGCCATCGTTTGTGTGCTGGCAAGTATGGGCTTAATCTACCTTCTTTATCATAAGAAACTCCGCGTGTCCCGGGTGAACCGTGCCAAGCTGATGAGCTATGACGAAAACAACCTGATCACGAACAAACCCCAGCTGATCATATCGCTCGTAGTGCTGTTGCTGATGCTCACCGGACTGGCTATGGATAGCATTTTGCACATCGGCACCGCCAGCATCTCGATGTCCGCCGGGCTCTTTTTGATGGTGGTGAGCAACCGCAAGAAAATGGAGCCGGTGCTGAGCAGCGATATCGACTGGGTGACGCTGTTCTTTTTCATGGGGCTCTTCATCCTCGTCGAAGGCCTGGTAAAAACAGGTTTTATCGACATAATTTCACACCAGTTGATCGTGAGAACAGGCGGCGAGCCGCGCGCGACCTCGATCTCCGTTTTATGGCTTTCCGGGGTTTTTTCCGCCTTTGTGGACAACGTGCCCTTCGTGGCCACCATGATTCCTGTCCTCAAACAGATTGGCAGAGTGATGGCAGATCCCATGATGATGCATCCAGTCTGGTGGTCGCTCTCTTTGGGCACCTGTCTGGGCGGTAATGGCACCATGATCGGCGCTTCGGCGAACATTGTGGCCGTCGGGATCGCCAAGCACAACGACTTTCACATCTCGTTTTGGGATTTCACCAAGATCAGCGTGCTGTTCACCGTCCTTTCCCTGCTGATCAGCACAGCCTACATCCTGATCCGCTATTTCTGATCCCGGCTCAGACGGCCTGCCAGCACTCCTCGGAGTTGTTGCTTACCCGGTTTACAAAATTGCTCACCGGACGCAGGGTTAATTCCTCGTCCGGAGAGGATTTGAGCAGCGGCACAAAGTCCAGTGGGTCAGTGTTTTGATGCTCCAGCCAGGCCAGTCTGTCCTCTCCGAAGAGCAAAACCGGCATCCGTTGATGGATGGGGCGCATGGTGGCGTTGGCTTCCGTGGTGATAATCCCCACAGAGGGGATGAAGCTGCCGTCCGCTCCCTGCCAGGCATCGTAAATAGCCGCCATGTAAATGAGGTCGTCATTTGCCGCGTGGATGAAAAACGGCTGTTTGTCGCTCTGACGCCACTCGTAAAAACCGTTGGCCGGCACCAAGCAGCGCCGGCGCTGTAATCCACTGCGGAATGAAGGCTTGGATGTGATGGTCTCCGCCCGGGCATTGATCAGGGCAAAGGTTGGCAGTTCCCGGCTCCAGGAGGGAATCAGGCCCCAGCGGAAAAATCCGGGATAGCGTCCCGCGTCCTGACTCAGAATAGCCATGACCGTTTGAGTGGGCGCCACATTGAAATTCAGTAACATCTGGTCGGTGAGTTGGGTGAGCCGCAGCTCTTTTTCCAGCTTTTGCAGCCGGTCATATTTGATTACCTGGGCAAATCTTCCGCACATGACAAACTCCTTGAGGTTGACAAGAAACACGCGCCGCCAAATCCTGCAACATATTTTTTGCGGCAGAAAAGAGAACTTGCCGCAGCTAAGGATAAAAAATGCCTAAATTCAATATTGACGCGGTGATGCGGGAACTGGAAAAGCACTTCAAACTGGTGAAGACCCCCATAGTGGACCTCATCCAGGTGCAGACCAAAGACCCCTTCAAGGTGCTGGTGGCGACCATCCTAAGCGCCCGGACCAAGGACGAAACAACCGCCAGGGCCTCGGCCGCCCTGTTCGCGGTGGTGAAAAACGCGGACGACCTGGAAAAGATCGACGCGGTAAAACTCAACTCCCTCATCGGCCAGGTGGGTTTCCACAAC
>CAXYWN010000053.1:0-10679 GCA_964292625.1 uncultured bacterium | reverse complement strand
CGAAAACCCCTACATTAATTTATCCATTGAGATGGCGGGCGCCTGCAAAAGGACGAACCGCAGTTCGCCCCTACATTAAGTCATCCTGTTAATCCTGCTGATCCCGTCATCTTGGGTTTTCCGCCGAAAACCCCTACATTAATTTATCCATTGAGATGGCGGGCGCCTGCAAAAGGACGGACCGCAGTTCGCCCCTACATCAATTTATCCTGGAAATCCTGCCGATCCTGTCATCCGTGTTCCATTTTTCCCAATTCTCCATTCTCAATTCTCAATCCTTTTAATCCCCTTCATCCTGTTCATCCCTAATCTATTCTTTTCCCAAATTCGTAAAATATTCGTGAAATTAGTGGACAAATCCCCCGTTTGTTACCCACTATATATAGAGGGTTCCCGTCTTTTTGCCCAATCATTGCCAATTCACTTCCCACTGACTTCCCAACGAGCCAATGGCAACTGTGGGGGAAGCAGTTGTGGTATCAAGAGGCTATCGGAAACAAAGACCTCTGCGTGATCCGCGTTTTTATCAGCGTCATCTGCGTGAAATAATTCGTTAAATTGGCGTAATTCGTGGACCCACCCTCAGCGTGCCAGCAGGTGTGCCTGTTTATACTTGCTTTAGAGGGGGAATTCAGTCTCGTCGCCGAACAACCATGCCGGCAGACTGTCGTAATGCAGATCGAAATGCTCCAACTGATGCGAATCGCTGCCAATGCTGAAAAGCTTTCCGCCCAGGGACCGGTACATATCTATCTGCCAGGGATCTGGGATGATTCGCGCGTAAGGCTTGCGCAGGGCAGAGAAGTTGATTTCCAGAGCGATGCCACGCTGGATCATCACCTGAAAGATGTCCCTGATTAAAGCACGGCAATGGCTTTCGTCCGGTTCTTCGCTCAGGTAGCGTTTATGAACGCCCAAGTGGGCCAGTACCTGGATGTCACAATTGCTCACCAAATCCAGGTTTTGCCGATAATAATCCTCAAAGTCGGCCCTGGAAAGCTCTCGTTTAAGAGGAATGGCAACGTTGCTGTGATCAGAGAGAAAATGCACCGCTCCCAGTTTCAGTTCAAATTCAAGCTGGGACAGAAACTCATCGGCAAAGGGTTTCACCCTTTGAAAATCGCCGATCTCAACTCCGCAGATAATCCGGAGTGGGGAAGAGGCGTAGGTGGCTTTGAGTTCCCGGATCTGCCGGATATAGCGATTGAAAGAGGGAAGGCCGTAGCGGGAAAGTTCGTAGGGAAGGAGATCAAGGTGTTCTGTGATGGCTATCGCATTATATTCTAATAATATAGCCTTCTCAATCAGATCCTTTGCTTTAAGTTTGCTATCGTAACCTTATTCTGTAGCAAGATGATAATCTACTTTCATTGTGCTGCCAGCAGAGCCGCGCCGAGGGCGCCGGTTATTTCGGGTGAGGAAGGGACGCGGACCTCGGTGTTAAGATGATGGGAAAGGCAAGTCACCAGATCGGCGTTGAGGGCGACTCCGCCGGTGAAGACTACCGGAGGCTCAAAATCCAGAGCGCTGATTTGGGTTATGATGCGCTTGGCAATTGAATTGTGCACCGCGCGGGCGATGTCGTCAGGAGCCGAGTTTTCGGCGATCATGCCTACGATCTCGGATTCGGCAAAGACCACGCAGGTGGAGGAGATATTCAGTTCCCGGGTGGAATTCACCGCCAGCCGGGAAAGCTCGTCCAGAGAGCAATCCAGGCGCAGCGCGGTCATTTCCAGAAAGCGTCCGGTGCCGGCGGCGCATTTGTCGTTCATCACAAAATCGCGGACCTTGCCGTGCGGAGCGATGGTGATAATCTTGGAATCCTGGCCGCCGATATCGATGATTGTTTTGGTACCTGGCAGAAAATATAGCACTCCCGCGGCGTGACAGGAGATCTCGGAAAGTACTCTGGCGTGGTCTTTCCAGAGTTTGCGTCCGTAACCGGTGCAGGCTGCCGCGTCAGGAGTTTGGAGCCCACTACTCTGCCTGGCCCGCGCCAGCAAGGTTTCCACCGAGCGGAGAGGATTCACCTCCGTTGCGGTCCAATCTGAAAATATTATGGAGCGCTTCTCAGAGTCGAAAACAACAATTTTGGTGTTGCGGGAGCCGATGTCGAGGCCGAGGGTAATCATGTGAGGACGTAGGTCCATTGATTTGAGTTTTGCAGCCATTTTTGGGCAACCCGGTTGACTGTTTCCAGATCTATCGATCTGATGCGCTGTTCGCGGTTGAAGTCATAATCCGGCTCGTAACCGAGG
This sequence comes from uncultured bacterium, assembly GCA_964292625.1. Lineage (GTDB taxonomy): Bacteria > Cloacimonadota > Cloacimonadia > Cloacimonadales > Cloacimonadaceae > Syntrophosphaera. The sequence continues at coordinate 8,421 of CAXYWN010000053.1, read as the reverse complement.
GCGCTGAGGCTGGCCAGCAGCATCGCTTGCAGGACCGCGCTCTCTGATTCGAAACGGTTCATTCCGCAGAGATAGTTTTGGGCGTAGAGCAATTCCGAAGCGCTCACACCCTGGGCGCAGACTTCGGCGAGGACCTCGCGCATCAGTTTGAGACAGGGTTTGCGGTCTTCAGGATCGCAATAGGCATAGGCGAACCAATAACCCAGATCCTTCGTGCTGCTGAATTCGAAGCCGGTCTGGTAGGCGTAGCCATACTTTTCCCGGATGAGGTAGAAGAGGCGGGAATCCATGTCCCCGCCCAGGATCTGGGACAGAACGTGAAAGGCCGTAGTTTCGGTTCTGTCGCTGGCTGGCGCGGCGAATCCACCCAGATGGATGATCGCCTGCCCGGAATCTTGTTTCCGGATTATCTGCCTTATGTGACTTGCGACCGGTGCGGAGGGAACAATCATCTGTGGCCGTTCGTCAGGATTTATTCCGTCAAAGAGAGAACTCACCAGGTCAAGGACTTTTTGCGGTTCTTCCGAACCAACCACGGCCAGGCTGAAACGGTCGGGTCTATACCAGGTCTGATGCCAGGCTTGAATCTCTTCCCGCTTGCGTTTGGCGAGGTCGGAAATATTGCCGGAATATCTGCCGTAAGCACTGTTGGGGCCGAAAAGCAGGCGGAACCAGCGGAAAAAAGCCGCACTGGAAGGATTTTGCAAGTCCCGGCGCAGCATATCGATGGAAGTGCATTTCAGCAACCGGATATGGTTTTGCTCAAAGGCAGGCTGAGAGATGATTTCAGCCAGGATGGACAAGGCTGTGGGCAGGTCCGAATGAAAACACTTTCCTCTGAACACGGTGGTATCGGGATGAGGCTCGACATTAAGGCTGATACCGTGTTCGCGGCTGATACGCAGCAGCTCGGCGTAGCTGCGCGATTGAGTGGAATGGAGCATGGCAGCCGAACAGAGATAATTCAGTCCTCTTTGGTCGATTGTTTCGGAGAGCTGGCAGACATCCGTGGCAAGCGCGAACCCGCTGATCGGACGTTGGGACTGATAGCGATAAAGGAATTTCATGCCGTTGGGCAAAGTCGCGGTGAAGACATCGCCGGAATGCTGATCCAAGTTTAAGTCTATGACTGATTTTGCGGCTGGAAGGTCTGACTTCGCGACATCCTGGGCAGCCTTTTTCAGTTTTCTGTTTGTTGTTGGCACTGAGCCGGATAAAACAAGGTCGGCTGCTTTGGGGGATTGATGGATAATCTGCAGATGTTTTGGCTGCCAGTATTTGCTGATGGCGGCGTGAACATCCTCCAGCCTCAGCGGCTGGATTTGCTGATCATAAATGTAAAGCGTTTCAAAGCCCGAGATGAACTCCTCGGCGCCGATCATTCCTGCCAGGTTTTCCACTCCATCGAAGCCGTAGCGCCAAGAATTGATAATGTCTTTCTTCACCAGGCTGAGTTCGTCGATATCGAGCGATCCTGCCAGCAAAGCCTGATATTCCCGGTTAAAAATTGCCTGTATCTTCCCAATATTGCTGGCGCGCATCGGAGAGATGACGATTGCCGAAACGCCGCTCATCACTCCGCTGTAGGATGAAACTTTTACCGAGGAAGCGAGTTTTTTCTCTTCCACCAGGATTTTGAACAGCCGGGAAGATCTGCCGACGGCCAGATAGCGCATGGCGATGAGCAGGGCGTCGCTGTCCGGATGGGTGTCGCAGAGTTCGGGCAGCAGATAGGCCAGAAATTCCTGCTTGTGTTTGCGCCAGACCAGCGGTTTGAGCGGGACTTCGGGTTCATCAAAACTGCCGTCATATTTTCCGTTGAGAGGTATTTTATCCTGCCAAGTACCAAAATGTTCGGTGATCGACCTAACCGAGTCAGCTTGCTTAAAATCTCCCACGATCACCAGAAAAGAGTTTGAGGGCTGGTAATATTTGCGGTGAAAAGCCCGTAGATCTGCCAGGCTGGCTGACTTTATCGACTCCAGCGTTCCCATTACCGGAAGACGGAGGGGATTCTTCCGAAAGGCAGAGTCCTGGATAAAATCCATAAAATCGCTTTCCGGATCGTTTTTGTTCAGCTCCATCTCCTCGATGATGATGTCCTTTTCCATCGCCAGGTCTTCTTGCGTAAAAGACGGATGGATAGCCAGTTCGGAGAGGACATTCAAACCTTCAGTCAGAAATTCCGAGGGCAGCAGCAGATAGTAGCAGGTACAGTCAAAATCTGTGTAGGCGTTGATCGAACCGCCCAGGCTGTTCACGAATTGCATGATCTCATTGTATCCGAAAGCGCGGGTGGACTTGAACGCGAGGTGTTCCATAAAATGGGAGTATCCGGCCGCCCGGGGAGTTTCCCAAGCGCTGCCGACCCGGATGAAGAGTTGCAGACAGAGGACCGGATTGGAGTTGTCGGAGTGCAGGATGTACTTCAGTCCATTGGGCAACAATCCTGAAATGGCAGGCTGGATGGGATATTCAGACAAAGCAGACAAATCCGGAATCAATCTTTAACAGAGCGATAGACCATCGCGTAGGCGTTGTGATTGTGGATGGATTCAAAGCTTTCCGTTTCAGCGTAAAACTCGAGAACGCGGGGATCCGACCCCAGTTTTTGGGTCACTTCGCGCACAATGTCTTCAACGAAGCGGGGCTTGGCGTAGGCGGCTTCTGTCACAAACTTTTCGTCCCTGCGCTTCAGCAGCGGATAGACCGGACAACTGGCAGCTCCCTCGGCAATGGTAATCAGCTCTTCCAACCACATGAAACCCTCATAGCGTGCCTTGATCGTCACCAGTGAGCGCTGATTGTGGGCCCCGGCCTCAGAAATCTCCTTGGAGCAGGGGCAGAGGGCTGTGACAGGCACCACGGCACCGATCCAGAGTTCGTAGTTCTCGGCGTAGGAAGCGTTGAAAAAGCATTGATAATCCATCAGGGAACTAATTCCGGAAACTGGCGCCTGTTTTTTCATGAAATAGGGAAAAGCAATGTCGATGTAGGCGGCATCCGCTTTTAGAACGGATTTCAGCTCCAGCAGAACCTTATCCAGCTGGCTGATGCCGCTGTCCTGATGGTAACGGTCCAGAACGTCCACAAAACGAGACATGTGCGTTCCCCGTTTGCTGTGGTGGAGATCCACGTAGATGTTGAGCTCGCCGATGGTGGATTGGATGCCGTTGTCGCGATCATCCACGACTATCGGATAGCGGATACCTTTCACGCCAACCTTGTCTATACCGATGCGGCGTGAATCGCTTTGTGATTGCAGGTCGGGAATGTTCATCATTCGTCGTGCCAGGCCAGTTGCTTCATCCCCAAGCTTTTAAGAGAGACGATCTGTCCGTTTTCCTGATAAAAGATCACTGCGTTGCTTTCCGGATAGTGTTTTAGCTTCTGGATGGCGGTTTCCGGCTCCAAGAGAAAGAGAGCCGTGGAAAGCCCGTCCGCCCAAGCCGCGGAAGGGTTGACCACCGTTACTGAAAATACGTTCTGGACCGGATAACCGGTCTTGGGGTCCAGGATGTGGTGGTAGCGCCGATCTTGGCGATCGAAATAGAGTTGATAATCTCCTGATGTACTCAGAGAACTGTTCTGGACCTTGAAACTGCCGATGGTCTGGCGTTGCTGATCCGCGCGGGGATGCCTCACGCTGACGATCTGCGCCAGCGGCTGGCCGAAAAAGGTCATACTGCTGGTGCAATCTATCTGCCCGCTGATGAACTTGCCGGAGGCCATGAACTCCCGGGCTTTATCCAAAACGTAACCCTTGGCCAGAGCGCCAAAGGTGATTTGCATTCCACGCGGCAGGATGATCCGTTGTTCGTTGAAGCGAATCCTGTCGAAGCCGATTTTTTTCAGTGTCTGGGCTATTTCCAGCGAATCAGGCGGAGCCGGCAGCAAGGAATCTCCCTCAACGCCCAGTTTACTGAATCCCCACAGATCGTAGAGAGGCTTGATGCTGATGTCAAAAGCTCCGTCGGTAAGCTTGAAAAGGCTGTCTGCGAGGCAGAGGAGTTCGTAGGCGTCAGGATCCATGGCAAGCGCTTTGCCGTTGGACGCGTTGACCTTGGAGACCCAGCTTTCTGGATCGTAGTCGTTGAACTTTATCTCAAAGCTCCGCATGTAGGAAAACACAGAATCGATCTGGGCTCCAACATTCTTACTCCTGGATTTTGCGGAAATGGTCACCACGGTGTCCAGCAGGTCCTGATCCATCCTGGTGTCCCGGTAAGAACGGTTGAACCAGGTCCAGGCCCCGTAAGCAATTACTGCAACAAGCAGGATCAGAGAGACTAAGTCTTTTTTGGTCAAGTGTTTCTCCCTATTTGTAGTCCCGGATAATCTCATATTCCAGCAGGAGGTCGATGTAATCCCGGATTGCAAACCAGGAAAGCGGCAGGGTTATAACCAACAGCAGCAAAGCCAAACCCGCGGCCAGGATATTGGCAAGCAGCAGGATCAGAGCCAGGAGATAGAGCTGCCAGCGGACCACGAGAAAACTTTTGTAGGATGTTTTGGACGCTCTCCACGGATTCAGCTTCAGCCGCTCCATCAACACAGGAACGGGCAGGAAAATGGCCAGATAATAATTGGCCAAAACAATCCAGACCAGGCGCAAGATGGGATCGCTGCTGAATTTTGGCAGGCCAAAGCAGATCAGATAGATGATCAGGAAATAGAGCGCCGAAATCAGAGCGAGTACCAGATAGCGCGGATAATATTTCAGCTTGGCCAGCAGGTTCTTCATGGGCAAAGTATGGCCGGATTCATCGCAGATAGGTTTGAAAGGGATCAAAAGAAAGGGAATAAATATGGATACGCCTACGGCTATGAGAAACAGGTTTAAGATTAACGTTCCAGTCCCTTGAACCTGAGACAGATCCAGATGACCAAAAGCATTGAGAATGATCAGCAGGACAATTATGGGTACCACTCCGGTGATGATGGCAAAAGCGGCGGAGGGGATGTTCAGACCTTTGAGGGGTCCGTATTTTTTGGCGGTATTCTTCAGGCTGGCCCAGGCTGACAGGTCTTCATTGATAACCTGAGTCTGCCTTCCGCAGTTGGCGCACCAAAAGTCGTGGGCGGCCAGACGAGCGTCGCAATGATTACAGCGCATTTTCACTCCCAATCTTGTTTGATATTTAAGCTCAGCATTTCGTCCATCCGCAGGACAGGCATTTGAGACATCCTTCCACGTGTTCGATGGAAGAGCCACAATCCGGGCAAAGGGCGATGGAGGTTTTCGCTCCAGATTCTCTGGATTCAGGTGCTTCGAAGCTGTACCGGACATCCTTCAGCTCCCCTCCGGAATATGAGCTGAGAAAAGCCTCCAAGGCTTGTCCCAAAGCGTCTCCGCAAGAGGTGATCATCTTGCCTTTGTTCCACATCGGCGATTGACAGCGGATGCCTTTCAACTGACGGATTATGGCTTCCAGTTTTACATCCGAACGTAAGGCCAACGAAGAAAGCCGGGCTATCGCTTCCAGTTGCGCGGAGGCGCAGCCGCCCACTTTTCCCATCTGGACGAAGACCTCGCAGGCGCCCTGGTCATCTGTGTTTATGGTCACGTACATGTGTCCGCAGCCAGTCTCCAGGCGTTGGGTGATCCCGTGGGTAACTTCCGGACGGCTGCGCGGAGCTACCTTTCTTTCGCTGGGTTGGCTGCCGCTGCCAGTGCTGAGCACCTGGTTTTCCCGGCTCCCGTCCCGATAAACCGTCAACCCTTTGCAGCCAAGCTGATAGGCCATTTCGTAGGCAATACGGATGTCCTGAACCGTGGCTGAATGGGGGAAATTGATGGTTTTGCTCACAGCATTATCGGTGTATTTTTGAAAAGCGGCTTGCATACGGATATGCCATTCGGGGCTGATATCGTGAGCCGTGAGATAAATCTCGCGGATAGACTGGGGGATTTCCTCAAAATCAGCGATGGTGCCTGCTTGCGCGACCTTTTCCAAGAGCTCCTGACTGAGGATTCCCGCCTCATCCAAGGCCTGCTTGAACCATTTGTTCACATAAAGCAGCTTATCGCCGTCCATAACGTTTTTCACATAAACCAGGGAAAATTGCGGTTCGATACCGCTCGAGGTATCCAGAATCATGCTGATCGTTCCGGTTGGGGCAATAGTGGTCAAAGTGGCGTTGCGGATGCCTTTTGCGGCAATATCATCGATAAGCTGGAGCCAGTCTTTTTTCAAACTTTGACGCTGCAGAGTCCGGGTATCATAGATGGAGTCCCTAAAATTAGGGAAACTTCCTTTGTCTGCGGCAAGTTGCATGGAACGTTGCTTAGCCTCAAAATCAATGACCTCCATCAGTTCCTCTGCCAAGGCGACCGCTTCGTCGCTGGTGTAGGGTATCTTCAATTGATAGAGCAGGTCCGCCCATCCCATCACACCCAGCCCGATCTTGCGGTTGGCCTTCACCATCTCGTCGATCTGGGGCAGGGGAAATTTGGATCGGTCAATCACATCATCTAAAAAATCCACGCTCAAGTGTACGATTTCTCTTAGTTTCTCCCAATCCACGCTGCCGTCCTTAATCAGCACGGCCAGGTTGATCGAGCCCAGGTTGCAAGCCTCGTTGGGTAATAAGGGCTGTTCGCCGCAGGGGTTGGTGGATTCAATCCGGCCGATCTGGGGGGTGGGATTGGCAGCGTTGATTCTGTCCAGAAAAACGATGCCCGGTTCGCCATTCTTGTAGGCCATATCCACGATCAGGCTAAACACGTCACGCGCATTCAGACGCTCAACCGGCTCGCCATTGCGGGGGGAGATCAGCTCGTATTCCTCGTCGTTGATGACCGCCTGCATGAAGGCCTCCGTGATGCCAACGCTGAGATTGAAATTGGTGAGTTCGCTGGTGTCCGCTTTGCAACGGATGAAATCCAGGATCTGAGGGTGATCGACGTTCAGGATGGCCATATTTGCGCCCCGCCTGGTTCCGCCTTGTTTAACGGCGTCCGTGGCGGCATTGAAGACCTTCATAAACGAATTCGGCCCGCTGGAAACGCCGCTGGTGGAACGCACCCGGGCGTTGGCTTCGCGCAGTCGGTTGAAGGAAAAGCCGGTTCCGCCGCCGCTTTTGTGGATCAGGGCGGCGTTCTTCAGGGTTTCAAATATGCTGTCCATGCTGTCCTCGATGGGCAGCACGAAGCAGGCTGAAAGCTGCTGCAAATCGTTTCCGGCGTTCATGAGAGTGGGTGAGTTGGGCAAAAAGCAGCCGGAATCCAGTAAATCGAAATAACGTTTTTCCTTATTCGTATCCCCGCCGGCGATGTCTGCGGCCACGCGTCCGATCAGGGCGTTCCAGTCCTCTATTGACTCACCGGCGCCATTTTTACGGAAATAGCGTCGTTCAAGAACCGTCAGGGCATTTTCGCTGAGGACCATCACCGCTCTGGTAAGCCGAGGATTTCGCGCGCTTGCGCGGGGGTGGCGAGGGGGCGTCCGATCTCTTTGGCGATACGGGCCATGCGGGCCACCAATTGGGCATTCGAATCCGCTATCAAACCCTTGTGATAAAATATGTTATCTTCAAACCCTACCCGGATATGGCCATCGTTGACCATCGCGGCCAGCGACGCGGGGATGTGGAAGCGGCCGATTCCAGCCACCGCCCAGGTTGCAGATGGGATCAATCCTTTGAGGTGGTCCATCATATAAAGCACATTCTTGGGGGTGCCGCTCATGCCGCCGGGGACGCCCAAGACAAACTGCACGTGCAGCGGAGTGTGGGTGATGATGCCTTTTTTAACCAGTTTGGCCACGTAATCCACCATTCCGGATTCATAAACCTCGATCTCCGGCACCACGCCGTATTGCTTGAAAGCTTCGGCCAGCCGGACGATGTCCGTGGGTTGATTGATGAAAACCTCATTGCCAAAATTCAGAGTTCCCGCGTTCAGCGTGCCCATGTCGGGCTTCAGTTCCAAAGGCGCCAGTCTTTTTTCAAACGCTTCGCCCACGGCTCCTCCAGTACTTATCTGGATGATCACTTCGGGCACGGCCGCCTTTATTGCCTTCAGGGCCGCGGTAAATCTGGCCATGTCCTGGGTGGGTTTTCCGGAGTCGTCCCGGACGTGAAGATGAATGACTCTGGCGCCGGCCTCGTAACAGGCAAGAGCGTCTGCGGCCTGTTCTTCAGGCGTGATGGGAAGGTTGGGTTGATCCTGGCGGGTTGTTTCCGCTCCGGTGATAGCTGCTGTCAAAATCAGGGGTTTCATAAGTATTCCTTTATTTATTATATTTTTCTATTCAAACCAGCTTTCGAACAGGCGTACCCGTTGAAGCTGACTGGGTTGTTTACCCAAAATGCGGCCGGCAATCTGGGCGAACTTGTCCTCGTTGTCACTAACGAAAAAACTGTCCGTGCCGGGCTTGTTGTCAGACTCGCCGGGCAGGAGCGCCTGCAGATAGTGCG
>CAXYWN010000052.1:0-10760 GCA_964292625.1 uncultured bacterium | reverse complement strand
TACGCGGAAGGCCGGCGCCGCTATGTGGAATCGCTTTCCTCCTACGCGCGCCAGTTTCTGGGGCAGATGGAAAAACCGCGGGTGGATTATATCGAGGGTCTTTCCCCGGCGATAGCGATCGAGCAGAAATCCGCCAGCAAGAATCCGCGTTCCACGGTGGGCACGGTCACAGAGATCTACGACTATTTGCGTGTGCTCTACGCCCGGGCGGGAAAACAGTATTGCCATATTTGCGGCGATCCGGTCGGTTCGCAGACCGTGGATCAGATGATCGAACATCTGATGCAAAAACCGCAGGGCACCAAGCTACAAATTCTGGCCCCTCTGGTTCAAGGCCGCAAGGGCGAACATAAGGATCAGCTCGAAGAATTGCGCCAGGAAGGTTTCGTGCGGGTTCTAATCAACGGAAAGCTGCGCAATCTGGACGAGGATATCGTTCTGGACAAGAAGAGCAAGCACGACATCGACGTGGTGATCGATCGCGTGGTGATCAAGGAAGATGTGCAGGCCAGGCTCGCCGATTCGCTGGAGCTGGCGCTGAAACTCACGGACGGCATGGTCAAGATCGAATTTACCGAAGAAAAAGAGGTCCAGTTGCTTTCCTCCACCAATTCCTGCGCCCGCTGCAACATCGGCTTTGAAGAGCTGGCGCCCCAGCATTTTTCCTTCAACAGTCCCATTGGTGCCTGCCCGCTCTGCAACGGCCTGGGTTACAAGCTGGAAATCGATCCGGAATTGGTGGTGCCAGACCCTGAACTGACCATCATGGAAGGCGCGGTCGAGCCCTGGGGCCGGCTGGAGGCCAAACAGGACAGCTGGACCCTGAACTCGGTGCGCAATCTTGCCAAAGCTTACGACTTTTCTCTTTCCACTCCCTGGTTCCAATTGCCGGATATCGTTAAACAGCTTATCCTCCAAGGCTCCAAAGGCAAGAAATTCAAGATCGCCTGGGCCAACGAACGAGGCTCCGGACAATTTATGATGCGCCACGAGGGTGTGATCCCCACTTTGGAGCGGCGCATGCACGAAACCACTTCCGAGGACATGCGGCGCTACTATATGCAATACATCAGCGACAAACCATGTCCCGAATGCGGGGGCAGGAAGCTGAAACAAAGTTCCCTGGCCGTGCGCGTGGGCCAGAAGAACATCTCCGAAGTGACGGAACTGAGCGTGCGGGAGGCCTGCGATTTCTTTTCCAGCCTCAAATTGAGCGGCAATCAACTCCTCATCGCCGAGGAGATACTCAAGGAGATCAAAAACAGGCTGGGCTTTCTGGAAAGCGTTGGCCTGCATTATCTGAACCTGGACCGACGTTCGCCCTCCCTCTCCGGCGGCGAAAGTCAGCGAATCCGGCTTGCCAGCCAGATTGGCAGCCAGTTGGTGGGAGTGATGTATATCCTGGACGAGCCCAGCATCGGCCTGCATCAGCGTGATAACAGCAAGCTGATCAAAATGCTCTGCCAACTACGGGACCTGGGCAATACCGTGAACGTGGTGGAACACGATGAAGACACCATCCGCAGCGCGGACATGGTGGTCGATTTCGGCCCCCGAGCCGGTATCCACGGCGGCGAGATCGTCGTAACCGGGAGCGTGGCAGATGTGTTGAAAAATAAGCGTTCCCTCACCGGAGCCTATTTGAGCGGCAGAATGAGCATCCCCATTCCGGAAAAGCGGGTGAAGGCAGATGCCAGGGTGATCTCGATCCGCGGAGCGCAGCAGAACAATCTCAAAAACATCAATGTGGACATACCTTTGGGCTTGTTTGTCTGCTTGACCGGGGTTTCCGGCAGCGGCAAAAGTTCGCTGATCAACCAGACCCTCTATCCCTACCTGCAGAACCATTTTTACCGAAGCACACACAAGGTGGGGAAGATGTCCACTATTAAGGGTTTGGAGCATATCGACAAGGTGATTTCCATCGATCAGGACCCAATCGGACGCACTCCCCGCTCCAATCCCACCACTTACATCAAGCTTTTCGATCCCATCCGCCAGCTCTACAGCAAGCTGCCGGCCTCCAAAGTTCGCGGCTACAACGCCGGTCGCTTTTCCTTCAACGTGCGCGGAGGCCGCTGCGAAGCTTGTCAGGGCGCGGGCGTGAACCAGATCGAGATGCACTTTATGGCCGATATCTATGTGACATGCGAGGTCTGCAAAGGCAAGCGTTACAACCAGGAAACACTAAGCATCCGCTACAAGGGCAAAAACATCGCCGAGGTGCTGGATATGGATGTTCAGGAAGCCTACGAGTTTTTTGCCAACATCCCTTCCATCCATTCCAAACTGGAAACCCTGATGGAGGTGGGACTGGATTATATAAAACTCGGACAACCTTCCACAACCCTCTCCGGCGGAGAGGCGCAGCGTATCAAACTCTCCCGCGAACTCAGCAAAACGAGCACCGGCAACACCCTCTATCTGCTGGATGAACCTACCACCGGCCTGCATTTCGACGACATCAACCGACTGCTGAAAGTACTCGCCAAACTGGTGCGGATGGGCAACACGGTGGTGGTGATCGAACACAACCTGGATGTGATAAAATCCGCTGATCTGATCATCGATCTGGGCCCTGAGGGAGGCGACGCCGGAGGCTATGTCGTGGCAATCGGCACCCCGGAAGAGATTATAAAGAACAAGAAGTCTTACACAGGCCAGTACCTGAAAAACCACTTATTGCGCCAACAGCAGCCTGAGCCCAAAAAGGCCAAAACCTCAGTAAAGAGGTCCAAATCCTGAAAATCTTCTATATAGGTTTCGCGTAATGCCTGAGATAAGTTTCAAATATCAAGCTCCCACGTCTGGTCAGCACTTGGTGGGAATGGCCGGAGATTTCAGCGGCTGGGCGATCCTCGATTTGATCGATATCGGCGGAATCTACATTCTCAAACTTCCTCTGGAGGCGGGCTGCTACAGATATAAACTGATCGTGGACGGAAACTGGATGCCCGATCCCGGCAATCCCTTACGCGAGTCTGACCCCTTCGGGGGTGAAAATTCACTGCTTGTCGTACCCCACGAAAACCTGCCAGGCCTCAGCTGGAAGCAGATTGGGGAAGACCTTTCCCGGCTGGATGAGCGGGTGGGACGCTATCTGGAGCTGAACCGCATTTCGGAAGAGGATTATGAGCTGCGCTTCAATTGGTATCCGGGGCTGGATGCGGCTTTGGTCGCTCTGATCGATGGCCGGGAATATCGGCTAAACCGTTTGGGCGTATCAGGTAACAAAGAAGTTTTTCATTGCAGATTCAGCACCAATCAGCCGGATATGGAAGTCCTGATTCGCGCCAAGCATGAGGACTTTTCTATTTTATATGGCGCGGATGGCTTCACACACTCCCTAAAGGGCGCAAAACCGCTGCGGATCGATTTGGTGGGGCTGCCAATCTTCGCCGTTCCGGATTGGGTGCGCTCAGCCATCATCTACCAGATTTTCCCCGATCGTTTCTGTAATGGCGATCCCAGCAACGATCCGGATTTCAGTGAGGATTACTACGAGGATTGCCGTACTCCGCCTCTCGAGGGAGAGGTTCTTCCACTTTATCGGGAATATTTCCATTTGGTGCGGGATTGGAACGATATCGCCGGACTCAAACAAAGCCCCTGGATGGAAAAGGGCAAACCGGACTGGTGGTCTTTTTACGGCGGCGACCTCCCGGGCGTGCGTCAGAAACTGCCCTATCTGGTGGATTTGGGCATTACGGTTATTTATTTTAATCCGCTCTGGCAGGCCAGATCCAACCACAAATATGACGCCGCGAATTTTATGAAGGTGGATCCTCATTTCGGAACCGAACAGGAACTGCAAACGTTGGTGCAGGAAGCGCATGAAGCCGGGCTCAGGGTGATCATCGACGTGGCTTTCAACCACACCGGTGAAGATTTTTGGGCTTTCCTGGATTGCGTGGACAAAGGCCCGGAATCCAAATATTGGAATTGGTACGATTGGAAAAAGTGGCCGTTGCCTCAGCCTCTGCCTCCCGATTTCAAGCCTCGGGACTATTATCAGAGCTGGTGGGGCATCAAAGATATGCCTGACCTCAATTTCGACCTCAAGCGCACCCATCCGGCCGAGAACTACGTTAAGGACATTACGCAGGCTGTTCCCAATCAGCCTTTGGTGGATCATATCCTGGATTCTGTACGGTGGTGGCTGCTGGACATCGGCGTTGACGGCTTTCGTCTGGATGTTCCGGATGGAGTCCCTTACTGGTTTTGGGGGTTATTTCGCGGCTTCGTGAAAGAGCTGAAGCCCGACGCCTGGATCGTTGGTGAAATATGGCAAAGCGCCCGGGGTTGGGTGAATCATCGCTATTTTGATTCGGTGATGAATTACGCCCATTTCAAAGACCCCGTATTGGAGTATTTCATCCTTGGCCTGATTGACCGCAAAAGCTTTTGTGAGCTCGTTTCCGAGGGGCTGGCTCAGTATCCGGTGCAGGCTGCGGGAGCGATGATGAATCTCTTGGGCAGCCACGACACCGTTCGCATCCTGGAACTGGCCGCAGGTGACATCGACAAACTGAAACTGGCACTACTTTTCCAAATGACCTTCATCGGCCCGCCCCATATCTATTACGGCGACGAGATCGCCATGAGGGGAGGACGGGACCCTGATAACCGCCGGCCCTTCAACTGGGATTGGGAACAGGACCTCGAGGCGCGGGATCTGCACGGCTATTATCGGTCGCTGATCCGGCTGCGCAAGTCCGAGCCGCTCTTCGCAGATGGGGAATTCGCCTTCTGTGATGCTCCGGACGGCCTTCTTGCTTGGAAACGCTACGCTGAATCTTCCTCTATTAGCGTTGTAGTAAATAATTCAGCCGACATACATTTTTATCAACATGAGCGCGCGAGCCAGATCCTCTTCAGTCTGGGCGCTGTCCGTGAACTTGAGAGTGGATTTGAACTTCAGCCCGGCGCCGCCATTGTTTGGCGCTGACGCTGTGATGAGTGGGGGAGACGCCCAATGTTTTGGATTGACACAATCGCGATTGGGCAAAAAACTGGCTTCAAAGAAAAGCAGAGAGTGATATGAACAAGAAAATACTATTATGCGTTAGTGGCGGGATCGCTGCCTACAAAGCGATCGATCTGGCCAGCCTGTTGACCAAGGCCGGATATGAGGTGAAAACCATTCTGACGGCCAATGCCAAGCGTTTTGTGGCGGAGATCAATTTCGCCGCCATCACCCACGGCAGCGTTCACAGCTCGCTGTTCGAGGACTCCGATCCCATACCCCATATCACTTTGGCGGACTGGGCGGACATGATCGTGGTGGCGCCTGCCACGGCGAACATCATGGCCAAAGCCGTTCAGGGGATTGGCGACGATCTGCTTTCCACCACCCTGTTGGCGCATACGAAGCCCGTCCTCTTTGTGCCCGCGATGAACGTGAACATGTATCAAAACACGGCCACTCAGGCTAACCTGCAAATCCTGAGGGAACGTGGTAACCATATTCTGGAGCCGGTTACGGGCCTGCTGGCCTGCGGATATGAAGGCAAGGGCAAATATCCGCCCAATCCCGAAGTGCTCTACGCCATCCACTGCTATCTGGAATATCCCCAAGATATTCACAAGACCAGAGTCCTGGTTACGGCAGGGGCAACCGCGGAACCCATCGACCCGATGCGTATGATCACCAACAAATCCAGCGGGAAAATGGGCCTGGCCATCGCCCGGGCCTTCGCTCTCAGAGGCGCGCAGGTTACCTTGGTTTATGGTCTGATGGAAGAAACTCCGCCCTACTATCTGCACGAGGCAATCTTCGCGCCGACGGTCAACCTGATGGACGACGCTGTCACCAAAGCGGCCAAGAAGGCCGATATTATTGTCAAATGTGCCGCCGTATCCGATTTCAAGCCGCTTAAAGCCTCTTCCCGCAAGATCAAGAAAGGCGGCAACCTCAATCTGGAACTCGTTCCCACCCAGGATATCCTCGCCCAACTGGGCAAACATAAAACCAAGAAGCAGAAGCTGATTGGCTTTGCCGCGGAGACCGAAAACCTGCTTGCCAATGCCCGTGAAAAACTCCAGCGCAAGAACCTTGACCTCATCTGCGTGAACCATCTGGATACCGCTGGCTCCGATCAGACAACGCTTTCGCTCATAACAGCTACCCAAGCCAAAAGCGCCAAGCCTCAACAGATCAGCGGCGACAAGTTTGAGGTCGCTCTGCGTCTGGTGGAGCGGATAATCCAGCTATGAAGCCCCTCTTGATCATCACCGGCGCCAATGGCCAGGTGGCTTCCCATCTTGCCCGGGCTTGGGCGGATACCCGCCAGCCTTTGCTGTTGCTGTATCACAAGGATTCCCGCCGTATCAATACTCTGAGCGATAAGAAGGGAATCTGCGTCAGTTCATGTGATCTGTCCGATTTGGAAGCTCTGAAAACCTCTATAAATCAAGCTTGCGAAGCTTTGAACGCGGTTCCGGCCTATTTGGTCCATACGGCTGCGGTTCGCAGTTACGATGCCAAACCTCTGGCCGAGAGCGATCCTGAGGTCTTTCAACATGTATTCTCCACAAACGTAAACATGGCCTACAATATACTGAGAGCCTGCCTTCCGCCTATGCTGACAGCAAAATTCGGCCGGATCGTGATGTTCGGTTCGAATGTCGTTTTGACCGGCCTGAACATGGGGGCTGCCTATGCCGCAGCCAAATCGGCGATCGTGAACATGGTGCGCAGCGTAGCTCTGGAAGCCGCTCCAGACAACGTCTTAATCAACTCTATTTCGCCCGCCCCGGTGGAAACCGATCTGGAATCCGACTACGAGGGGGAATATTTGGCCTTCCGACAGCGTTATTTTGAGCTGTATCGCCGCTTGAGCCCCACCGGGAAACTCGTTTCCCTGGAAGAGATCAGGCTGGTCGCGGAACTGCTGCTCAGCCGGGAATTGCAAAACTACACCGGCCAGAACATTGTAATCGACGGCGGAGCCTCAGCGCCTCTGCCCGCCTCAACACAGTCCGGCAATTGATATCCTGCCTCTTTTAACTAAAGGTTATACTAAACTCGATGCCTGACCTGCTTGACATAGAAGCCTACAACTACCATCTGCCGCCGGAACTGATCGCCCAATATCCTCTGGCAGAGCGCAGCAGCTCTCGTCTGATGCGGGTGGACCGGGACAGCGGGGACATCGCGAATGGCGAGTTTGCTGATATCCTGAATCTTTTGGCTCCCGGAGAAGTTCTGGTGGTCAATTCCAGCAAAGTGATTCCCGCCCGCCTCTACGGCCAAAAGGACAATGGAACGAAGGTCGAGATCTTACTCCTGCACCTGGTGGAGGGTTCCTGCTGGAAATGCATGGTTCATCCAGGCAAGCGGCTCAAAATCGCTCAATGGCTGGAATTTTCTCCCCGGCTGCGGGGCTGGGTCTCTGAAGCTGACGCCGATGGCCTGCGCGAGATCGAGTTTGCAGATCCGGAGAGCTACTGGAGCGAGATTGAGCAAGTCGGACACGTTCCCCTGCCGCCCTACATCAAACGTCCGGACGAATCCACCGACCGCAATACCTACCAGACCGTCTATGCCCACGCTCCCGGCTCAGTGGCCGCTCCCACCGCCGGGCTACATTTCAGCGCCGAACTGCTCTCTGCCCTGAGGCAAAAAGGCGTTCAGATAGTTGAGGTGATCCTGCATGTGGGGATGGGCACTTTTTTGCCGGTGAAATGTCAGCGTATCGACGCACACAAGATGCACAGAGAGTTTTGCACGGTTCCCGCGTCCACTGCCGAGGCGGTGAATTCCGCCAAAGCAGAGGGCAAAAGGGTTATCGCCGTGGGCAGCACTTCCGTGCGGACCCTGGAAAGCTTTTGGCACGGGGCAAGTCTTGACAGCGGCTCGCTCTGGACCGATATCTTCATCTATCCGGGCCGGGAGATTAGGGTCGCCGATGCCATGATCACAAACTTTCATTTGCCCAAGTCGTCGCTGTTGATGATGATTTCCGCCTTTGCCGGATACGATCTGATTCGCCGGGCCTACCAAAGCGCGGTCGCTGAAAAATACCGCTTTTTCAGCTATGGCGACGCGATGTACATCTCATGATCACAAAACTCATCTATCGCCAACTGGATAGCACCCGGCTGGAGTATGAGCGGCTGGCAAAGACCGGCTCGGATCAAGACCGTTGGGTGGTCCGCGCGGAAACGCAAAAGGCGGGCCAAGGCCGCGGCGAGAATCTCTGGCACTCCCCAGAAGGTGGATTGTGGCTGAGTTTCGATCTCTTTTATCCCCAGCCCATCGCCTCTTTTTCGCTTTACATAGGTTTTTGTCTGCACAGTTTGCTCACGCAACTATACGGTTTGCCCAAGCTCCGCTTGAAATGGCCCAATGATATCTATTTGGGCGGGAAAAAGCTGGCCGGAATCCTCTGCAACTATCATGAACACCAATCCCGCTATCTGGTGAGTCTGGGCATCAACACCAACGTGAAACCAGATGATGTATTACTTGAACTCAACGCCGCTATTTTATCTAATCACATAGGTTTGCCTGTTTCCAATATGTACCTTGAGGAACTCCTTATCAACCGTGTGAAGAAGAACTCAGATCTGCTGGCCACGCCTCAAACTTATCTCGGTTACTGCCTCAAATACCTCTATGGCCTGGGCCAGGAAGCCGAGCTTGATACCGGTAACAAGGTGATCCACGGACGGATCGCGGGGCTGAACGACGCGGGATTTTTAGTTTTAAAAATCAATCATGATACGATCAAAACAATCTCTCACGGCAGTCTGAGAATCCTCTGACCGCCATGTTTTGTAGCTTTTTCTTGACAATATCGCCGCTAAAAATGATTTGGAATAAAGTGAAATATGATTTCCGGGAGGAATTAATGAATAAGTGGATCCTAATCGTCCTCGTAGCGCTGCTCGGCCTGTATGGCTGCGCCGGCAACAAATCTATGGAGGAAGCTGTTCCCAAGGCTGAGTTCACGACCAAGGTGGCGATTCTGCCCCTCAAGGCTCTGGACGGCTCCAGCCGCTATATCACCAAAATTCTCACTGTGAGAGACCTCGACCTGACTTTTGATAAACATGCCAATTACACTCTTTTAGATATGGGTGATACTGAGCGCCTATTCAAGGAAACTGGCTATAAAGATGTGGAAGACCTCGAGAAAGAGGAGATGGTTGAAATCTCCCAGGACCTTGCCTCAGACGTCATCATCATGGGCAGCGTAAACGAAAACCGCCCCGGTGTCTATGGTGTTTCAATGCGCATGTACAGCACCCTTTCAGGCGAATTGAAACAGGTTAGTTTCAACGTCAGCAAGGAAAGGACATCCCGCTGGCAGGCCTTGAATGAAGAGATGATGAAGGAACTGGACGGCTTCGTCTCTGGCGAGATGGACAAGATCTTCAACATTGCCACAAACTATTATAACAATGCCAACTATGTTGAGGCCGAGAAATCCCTCAAACAGGTTGTCGCCCTCAAACCGGACAAAATCGACGCCTACTAT
Organism: uncultured bacterium; assembly: GCA_964292625.1. Lineage (GTDB taxonomy): Bacteria > Cloacimonadota > Cloacimonadia > Cloacimonadales > Cloacimonadaceae > Syntrophosphaera. The sequence continues at coordinate 1,275 of CAXYWN010000052.1, read as the reverse complement.
TATCTGGGCAATACCTACCTAAAAATTGAAAACAACGCGCTCGCCGAACAGACTTTTGTGAAAGCCTACGAAACCGACCCCACTGACCAGCGCATAATTGTAGCCCTGATCGATATTTACGACAAGACCAACCAGCCCGCCAAACGCATCACTCTGATGGAAAACATCGCCGAAACCAATCAGGACGCGGAAACGTGGCTCGCAGTGGCCAACCTCTACGACCAGCAGGGCAACGAGACCAAAGCCAAGGAGGCCTTCCGCAAAGCCCTGATTATCGATCCGGATTATTCGGCCGCCAATGTCCGTATGGCTTTCATGCTCTACGATGAGGGCAGTTTTGCCGAATCGATCCCCATGCTGGAAAAAGCTTTCGAAGTCGCCCCGGATAATGATATCATCAGCCGCAGACTGGCCACCGCCTATCAGAAGAGCGGTCGGATCCAGGATGCCATCGCCAGATATGATGGCCTCATCAAAAGCGACCCCAGCAACGTGAATGCCTATCTGAACCTGGTGAGCCTCTACAGAACGGACAACAAGGATAGCAAAGCGATCGAAACCATCAACGCCCTCAAAAAAGTCGATCCCAACAATCCCTATGTCTATCTGAACCTGGCCGCCATCTACCTTTCCCAAAACAAAAACAACGACGCTGAGACCAACGCCAACCTCACCATCGCCAAAAACTCCAGCCTGTATCAGCCCTACGTTATCCTCGCTTCCGTTTTCCAATCCAGAGGAACTGAGGCCTATAACAAATATTTGGATCTGGACCGGCAAGCCTCCCAGGCAGTTGGAAAGAAAGCCACCAGCCTCAGAAAAGAACGCGACACGGCCAAAGGCAACGCGCTGTCTTTACTGGGCAAAGTCCGCGATTATCTCAATAACGCCAGAAGCAAAACCAATGAATCTGAAGCGATCAGCGATATCAACTCCCGGCTAAGCCGCGTGAATGAACTGATCAGCAAGCTCAATTAAACCAAAACTTCAGTATATAATATGACCTCAGACGCCCGGTTCTGGCCGGGCGTGTGTTTTTTGCCGCAAGCCCAGACTCTCCCTCTCCATTCTCTTGTAATCCTGTTGATCCCCTCAATCCTGTCATCCGTGTTCCATCGTTTATTCCATTCTCCATTCTCCATTCAATCGCTACATCATTTTATCCAGCAGTTCATAGCCCGGCACAGCCTCCAGCAACCCCGCTTCCACCGCGCGTTTGACGCTGCGACATGGATAGTCATTGGCTTCGATGTGGACGCGTTCGATGAATTCCAG
>CAXYWN010000051.1:0-10811 GCA_964292625.1 uncultured bacterium | reverse complement strand
TAATCCACCCAAATTATAAGACGATGTCCGGAGCTTTTAAGCTCCGGCCCTTCTTTATGTTATGCTGGCCGGTGGCTAAAGCCAACCGGAGATCGTCTTTGCCGTCATGCGGTTTTTGGGTACGGTGGCTGAAGCCACCGCCTTCCGTCTTGGCGGCTGAAAAAACCATCTTGCGGTTTAAGCCTGAATCCGAACAAATAGCTTGACTGGAACGGACTTTGCTTGATATTGGTAAACACAAATATAATCCATCACTTTCGGATAACCAGGGAGGCCCGATGAAAAGATATATAACGCTTGCGGCTTTGCTGCTGATCAGCCTGGGGCTGTTGGCAAACAACTTTGTGGCCGGCATCCCGGTCAGCCAGATCCGCTCTCGATTCCCGGAAAAGAGCTTGAACGAAGCCATGCGCCAGCTTGATGCGGAAGGCTGCGGGATCTTGCATTACGACAATGAATTTGCCATCGCCCTCGTTCCAGAGGGAAAACCGGAATACCTCGCCTATCGCCTGACGGAGCAGTTCCGCCAGCAGCAGCTTTATTTGGTGGGAAAGATTCCGGGCCAGGGAAAACCTGATATCGGCGCTAAGGGCAGCATCCTTCTGGAGCTGGAATCAGCCTATCTTTTGCAGAGCAGCCTGGATGAGATCCAACTGCGGGAACTGATTTCCCATCCTTTTACTATTCTGGGTCCGGAGCCCATGCGCTTTCCCCAGACCGCGCTGCCTGCCCAGTCCGGGAAAACTTCGCGGACCGACATCAGCCAGATGATCGCCATGGTGAACGCAAGTTCTGTGGAAAACACGATTCAGAGCCTGGAGGACTTTGTAACCCGCTATGCCAGGGCGGACAACCGCCTCCAGGTGGCCCAATGGATCCAGCAAAAGTTTATCAGCTATGGGGTCACCGATGTGGTTTTGCAGCCGTTCGAGTGGCAGAACACCACCCAATACAACGTTGTGGCCACCATCCCCGGCACCATATATCCAAATCAGTATATCGTTGTGGGCGGGCACCACGATTCGATCAACAATTACACCGATCCCTACATTTCCGCGCCCGGAGCCGATGACAACGCCAGCGGCAGCGTGGCCGCCCTGGAAATGGCGCGGGTGATGATGGCCAGCGGTTACCAACCCCGCGCCTCGATCCGCTTTGTGACCTTCGCTGCCGAGGAATTCGGGCTTTGGGGCTCCAAACACCATGCCCAGACAGCCTATCAGGCCGGCGAGAACATCCGGCTGATGATCAATCACGACATGATCGCCAACGAGCCCGGTCCCCAGCCCTGGCAGGTGCGTCTGATGCCCTATGACGGCTCGATTGACCACAGTGCCTACGCTATCCAGGTCACAGAGCAATACACGGATCTGGAGGTCTATTACGGCACCATGAACAGCGGCAGCAGCGACAGCCATTCTTTTTGGACAAAAGGCTATCATGTGCTGTATTTCTTTGAAGACGTGTTTTCACCTGTCTATCACTCCTCTCAGGATCTGGTGGTGAACCTGAATCCCGTTTACTGCGCGGAAGTGATCAAAGCCTCCGTGGCCTGCGCTGCATCATTTGCGGATATGCCCTCCGCCCCTGTCGGCCTAAGTGCTCAGGATTACGGCGACGGAAGCTCCATTCTGCTGAACTGGGAAAACCTCAATGATCCGCTGATTAGCTCCTACAATGTCTATCACAGCACGGTTTTCGGCAATTGGGGCACTCCGCTGACCACATCCTTCCACGAACTGCTGGTCACCGGCCTCACCGAGGGCCAGAGTTACTATTTCGCGGTCGGCTCCGTGGACGGATTTGGCAACGAAAGCTATCTGGTCTATAGCTATGCGGTACCAATGTCCATCCCGCTGCAGCCGCAGAATATTTCCGAACAGCCCCTCTATCAGAGCATCGCGCTGGACTGGGACGATAACGGCGAATACGACTTCGCTTTCTACAAACTGTACCGCTCTCAGACCGAGGGTCAGTTGGGAAACCAGATCGGCGGAATGATCACCGACAGTGATTATCTGGATACCGATGTGGTGGGCTCCCGCAACTATTATTATTACAGCCTTTGCGCGGTGGATAATGGCGGCAACGCCAGTTCCTTTGGACAGGTGGTGAAAAGCCGCCCCATCTCTCTGGACCAGGGAGTCCTGATTATCGATGAAACCGAAAACATGAGCGGGAACAATCCCTTCCAGCCCACCGATCAGCAGGCGGATGATTTCTACGACTTTATCAGTTCCAAGTTTGAGACCGCCCAACTGGACTTGAATGAACTGGGCGAAGACCTGCGCCTGGCTGACATCTGCGTTTTCTCCTCCATCCTCTGGCACGGCAACGACCAGGCTACCATGGAATATCCCTATTTTGTGCAAGACGCCCTGCAAGAATATATCCAGGCCGGCGGCAACCTGCTGTTCAGCGTTTACGTGCCTTCGCTGGCCTTTGCCCTCAATTCCAGTTACCCTGCCTATTTCAACAGCGATTCCTTTATCTATTCCGTGATCGGCATCGACGAAGCGAATTACTCCAGCTCCGCCCGCTTCCGGTTTGCGGCGCCGGCGCATGAGCAGTTTCCCCCGGTTTCCATCGATCCGGACAAAACCATAAGCAGCCTGAACGGACATATTCTCCGCGTGGAAAGCATTAGCCCCAACCCGGATTGCGTCGCCGTCTATAACTATGGCTCGGATTACGCAGCGGACAGCCCTCAGGGCATCATGAACGGAATGCCCGTGGGGGTGCTGAACCTGGGTGCCAGCGGCAAAGTCTGCGTGCTGAGTTTCCCGCTCTACAATGTTTACCAGGATGACGCACAGGATTTGGTCGATTACGTTTTTACCCAGTATTTCAACGAAAGCTTCAGTTCGGCCAATGATCCCAATCTGCCACCCGCCGGCGGAATCAGCATCGAGGCCAACTATCCCAATCCCTTCAAAGGCGAAACCAGTTTCCGGGTGGAGCTTAAAAACAACGCCCAGCCAGTGCAGGTGGATATCTACAACCTTCGCGGCCAACTGGTGAAAACCCTCTTTGCCGGCGTCGGCCCCAAATCTGTGGTCCATCGCTGGGATGGCCTGGATGAAAGCGGCAGCGCTGTTTCCAGCGGGGTCTATATCATCCGCGCCCGCCAGGAAGGAAAATCCGTGCAGCGCAGGATTGCCCTGATTAAATAATCCTAAAATCCCCAGATAACAAAAGCCGGTAGCGAAAACGCCACCGGCTTTACTTATATAGGCTGGATCAGGGCGCTTAGCTGCCGAGAGTGGCAACCATTATGGCCTTGATCGTGTGCATGCGGTTTTCCGCCTCGTCGAAGACCACGGAGTTCGGCGATTCGAAGACCTCGTCGGTCACTTCCATGGCGGTGAGTTTGAATTTCTCGTAGATTTGCTTGCCGATGATGGTCTCAAGGTCGTGGAAGGCAGGCAGGCAGTGCATGAAGAGGGTGCTTTTCTTACCGGTCTTTTTCATCATCTCGGCGTTCACCTGATAGGGTTTGAGCAGCTTGATCCGCTCGCCCCAAACGCTGTCTGGCTCGCCCATGGAGACCCAAACGTCGGTGTAGATCACGTCGGCGTTTTTCACGCCTTTGGCGATATCGTCGGTGATCGTGATGGTGCCGCCGGTTTCCTTGGCCACATCCTTGCACTTCTTGAGCAGCTTGGCTTCCGGGAAGAGCGCTTTGGGGCTCACAATGCGAAAATCCATCCCCATCTTGGCGCCGCCGATCATCAGGGCGTTGGCCACGTTGTTGCGTCCGTCGCCGGCATAGACGAAGACCATTTCGTTCAGCGGTTTGTTCAGGTGTTCCATGGCTGTGAGAAAATCGGCCAGCACCTGGGTGGGATGATCTTCGGTGGTGAGTCCGTTCCAGACGGGAACGCCGGCGTATTTGGCCAGTTCTTCCACGATCTCCTGTCCGTATCCGCGGTATTCGATCGCATCATACATGCGGCCGAGAACCCGGGCGGTATCGGCGGCGGATTCTTTTTTGCCGATCTGGCTGCCCGTGGGTCCCAGATAGGTGACATGCGCACCCTGGTCGAGGGCGGCGACTTCAAAGGAACAGCGGGTGCGGGTGCTGTCTTTTTCAAAAATTAGAGCGATGTTTTTGCCTTTCAGGCGTTGCTGTTCGGTTCCCGCGTATTTGGCTTTTTTCAGCTCCAGCGAGAGGTCCAACAAGAATCTGATCTCCTGGGGCGTAAAGTCCATCAGGGTCAGAAAGTGACGGTTTCTGAGATTGTAGGGCATGATTTCTCCTTATCTGATTTTGTCTTTGGATACCAGAAAAATAAATATAGCTTTCCCGGCAAGAGTTTTTCCTTGTCTATATCAGGGCCATCCAAATAAGTGGACTCTGAAGATTCTTTCATCTGAAATAAATCGAAGGAAATGCCCTGAAACCCTGTAATAACAAAAACACGCGCCTCCTGCCGATGTACTCAGATATAAATTTTAAAGGAATACATGAGATTATGAAACGCGTTTTAACCCTCCTGTTGCTACTGCCGCTGACCCTGCTGGCCCAGCAATACAAGCTGGAAGACCTTGTGAGCCACGGCCTTGAGAATAGCTATGGAATGTTGAGATCCGGGCTGAGCTATGAATCCAGCCTCTCCGGGCTCAGCAGCGCCAAATGGAACCTGCTGCCCGAAGCCAGTGTGCATTTTGGGGTCACCAACGATTTTTATCATCCGAATACCCCGGCAATCTCCGATCTGAGCAGCCAGGCCGGTTTTTCCATCAGCAAAAACATCAGCCTCAACGACGATGCCTGGTTCAACTATAAATATGCCAGGCTGGACGCCCAAAAGGCTGAACTTGCCAAGCAAATCAGCTCCAGCGCCTACGCCTATAGCGTTTTCGCGGCCTATCTGGATGTGCTCAGCACCCAGACGCAGCTTTCCTGGCTGCACAAGAACCTGGAGATTCAAACCCGGGTCTGGGAACAGGCCCAAGTACTCAACCAGCTTGGCAAGAACACCGGTTTCGACGTGAAGGAAAGCGAGATTGCGGTGATGAACGCCCGCATTTCCATAATGCAGCTGGAAAATGCAATTACCAGCAAACGCGCCGAACTCTTCAGTTTGGTGCGGATGGACGACGCGGGTTATGAACTCGCGGAGCTAAGGCCCGGCACAAATTACAGTCTGCCGGATTACGTTCCGGAACAGAACAACCAGGTGAGGCTGCTGCAAGCTGACCTCAAACGTGGCGAACTGGGGCTCAGCCAAAACTTTCTGAACTATTTTCCCCGGGTGAATCTGGCCTACAATTTCGGCCGCCAGGTCAGCGGCCAAAACTTCGATTTTGACCAGTACAACACAAACCACACCCTTTCCCTGAATCTCAGCTATTCGCTCTGGAACCAGTTCAAGCAAAACCAGTTCAGCAAACGCAGCGATCTGGCCCTGCGGATGGCGGAGCTCGAGATTCGCCAGCAGATGGAGGATATCGATCGCCAGTATTCCACCCTGAGCAAAGAGCTGGCCTATCTGGAACGTCTGGACGCGCTCTTGAGCGAAAAACTCGCCCAGGCCGAAAATCAGATTCGCATAGCCGAAGAACGCTTTCGCCTGGGCCTCATCGAACTGCTGGAACTGGATAAGACCCGCGTGGAATACATCAATTCGGAGATCGCCTACCACAACAACAGCTACCAGATTCTGGCCCGGCAGGAAGCCATCAACAATCTGCTCTCGCGTAAAATCCAGGATAAATGGTAAAGAGGGTATTATAATGAAAAACAAAAAGTACTTAAAAATCGCCATCATTGTGCTGGTCATCGTCGCCGTGGGCGTCGTTATCGCAATGGTAACAAAAAACCGCAACCGCCCGGAATGGAAGACCGACAGTGCCTCCAGGGGCACCATCCGCGAGGTGGTCACAGCCACCGGATCGCTCAATCCCACCGTTCTGGTGGAAGTGGGTACCGAAGTTTCCGGCACCATCAAGTCCCTGCATAAGGATTTTAACGACAAGGTGAAAAGAGGTGAGGTGCTGGCCAAGCTGGATACCGAGATCCTGGCCACCAACGTTGAAACCGCCCAGACGGAAGTGAACAAAGCCCGCAGTTCCCGCGACCAGGCCCGGATGGAACACAAGAATAGCTCGGCTCTCGTCGGCCGCGATATGATCTCTGAATATCAAGTGCAAAAGGATAAATACAGCCTCGACCAGGCCGAACTGAACCTCTCCACCGCGCAGCTTCGGCTCCAATCCGCGCAAAAGAACCTGCGTAACGCCACCATCATTTCGCCTATCGACGGCGTGATCGTTTCTCGCGAGGTCTCCGAAGGCCAGACCGTGGCTGCAAGTATGAACTCACCGACCCTCTTCACCATCGCCAATAACCTGGATAATATGGAGATTACCGCCAATGTGGACGAAGCCGACATCGGCAGAATTACCGTGGGGCTGCCGGTGGAATTCTCGGTTGATTCCTACGCCGGCCAGACTTTCGACGGCTCGGTGCAGCAGATCCGCTTAAAATCTGTCACGGAACAGAATGTGGTGAGCTACAGCGTGATCATCAACGCCGCCAATCCCGACCACAAGCTGCTGCCTGGCATGACCACCAACGTCACCATCATCACCCAGTCCAAGGAAAATGTCCTCCGCTTACCCGAAACCGCCACCCGCTTTACTCCCAGCAAAGAACTCTGGGAACTTTTCGGTCTCAAATGGGAGGAAGACATGATTGCCAACGCCCGCAAAGCCGCGATGGAAAAAGCCATGGCGGCTGCTTCCGACAAAAAACCGGGTTCGAACGGCGCTCCGGCTGCTGATACCAGCAAAGCTCCGTCAGGACGTCCCTCCGGCACTATGGGGTCCCGCCCCGGCGGCATGCCCTCCCGGATGTCGCGCCCCGGCGGTAACGGCAGATCCGGCTCAGCCATGATCTGGGTGCTCAAAGATAAAACCCCGGAGCTGATAATGGTGCGCACCGGCGTTTCGGACGGCGCCTATGTTGAAGTGCTCAGTCCGCTCGATCCCCAAACAAAGATCATCACTGGCGTCATCTACAAAGACCCCGCCCAGGCCAAACGTACCAGCGCCATCCAGGGCGGTCAGGGAATGGGGCCAAGGTTCTGAGCCATGGCCGATAAAACCCTGCTCAGCGTGCGCGGAATCACCAAAACCTATGATATGGGCGAGATCCGCGTTCAAGCCCTGCGCGGTATCGATCTTGACGTCAAAGAGGGCGAATTCATCGCCATCATGGGCGCCAGCGGCTCCGGCAAGACCACTTTCATGAACCTCATCGGCTGCCTGGATAAACCCAGTTCCGGCTCCTATACCCTGGACGGAATCGACGTTCACGGCATGGATGACGACGAGATCACCCGGGTGCGCAACCACAAGATCGGCTATGTGTTCCAGTCCTTCTATCTGCTGCCTCGCACCACCGCGTTGGAGAATGTGGAACTGCCCCTGCTTTACTCCAAAAAGCTCCACGCCAAAGACCGCCAGGCCAAGGCACTCCAAGCCTTGGGGACCGTTGGCCTGGCAGATCGTGCCAAACATTTTCCCAATCAGCTTTCCGGCGGCCAGCAGCAGCGCGTCGCCATCGCCCGCGCCATCGTCAACGACCCTGTCTTCCTGCTCGCGGACGAACCTACCGGCAATCTGGATACCCGCACCAGCGTGGAGGTGATGGAGTTTTTCCAGAAACTGCATGCCCAGGGCAAGACGGTGCTGCTGATCACCCACGAATTCGACATCTCCCAATACGCCCAGCGGATTATCACTTTCCGCGACGGACGGATCATCTCCGACGTCCCCAATCCCAATCCCAAAAACGCTTCGGAAGACCTGAAGAAACTGCCGCGCCTGGACGATGAAGAGGAGGTGGCCTGATGTCTGTTTTCGGAATACTGCGCATCGCCCTCAAATCCCTCACCCGCAATAAGACCCGCACCTTTCTCACCATGCTCGGCATCATCATCGGCGTCGCCGCCGTGATCACCATGATCGCCATCGGCCAGGGCGCCAAGAAGGTGGTGGACGACCAAATCAACACCATGGGCACCAACGTCATCATGGTGATGTCCAATTTTTCCAACACCCAAGGCACCGCCCGGCAGGCGGCTGGATCGGGAAATACCCTCGAGGAAGATGACGTTCAGGCCATTCTCGACCAGGTGGACGGAGTGCTTTACGCCTCCCCGGTTTTCAATACCTTCGGCCAGCTCAAATTTGGCAGCAACAATTGGCGGGGCCGCATCATGGGCGTGGATGTGGATTATTTTCTGATCCGGGATATGCAGGTCGAATCTGGCGATTCTTTCTACAGCTCCGAGGTGGAAAACGGCGCCAAAGTCTGCGTGATCGGCAAGACAGTCGCGGACAACCTCTTCGCGGGAGCGGATCCAGTGGGCAAAATCATGCGCATCCGCAACATTCCTTTCACCGTCAAGGGCGTGCTGAAATCCAAAGGCCAAAGCACCACTGGTAACGATCAGGACGACATTGTTATCACACCCCACACCACGGCCTCCACCCGCCTGATCGGAGCGCGCTGGCGCTTTCTCACCATCGTTGTCTCCGCCGAATCCAAGGAACGCATTCCTCTCGTTCAGGAGGATATTTCCAACCTCATGCAGGCCCGCCACAGCGGCACTAAAAGCGACGATTTTGTGGTAAGCTCCCAAACCGACGTCGCCGAGGCCGCCAACACCGTCTCCAACACCATGACCATTCTCCTGGCCAGCATCGCGGGAATCTCGCTTCTGGTAGGCGGGATAGGCATCATGAACATCATGCTGGTCTCGGTGACTGAGCGCATCAAGGAAATCGGTATCCGCATGGCAGTCGGAGCCGGAAAACGCGATGTCCTTCTCCAGTTCATCATCGAAGCCATCACCATCAGCATCCTTGGCGGGCTCATCGGCATCGCCCTGGGCTGGGGATTGGCAGTTATTTTGGGCAATACCATGGGCTGGAGCATCGTGGTCACGCCCTGGTCGATCTTCCTCTCCGTCGGTTTTTCCTCTCTCATCGGCGTCTTCTTCGGCTGGTATCCCGCCAGAAAAGCAGCCAATCTCAACCTCATCGACGCTCTTCGCTACGAATAAACAGGTTTTTACCACTGGCAGATAGCTGATACAGCGCGGAATCTGTATCACAAACGTTTTGGAGGTTTGTCCATTGAGATTCCGCCAATTCGCCCTCTTTGCCTAAGCGGGGAATAAAGTAGGCCAGGCCAGGCCCAACAGGCATTTTCGGCTGGTGCCCCTGATTAGCTATGTGGCTGTACTACAGTGCGGAACGAGCGGGAAATACGAAAAACCTTGACAGCAAACAGCGTCTTTGGCAATTTAGCTTTTTCCAAAATTTGCTTCTGGAGCTGCTCATGATCACAGAAAAACTGATACCTTACCTGTTAAAATCAATCAAGAACTACTGGGACCTTCCGGCCTTCACGGACTATCCGGGATCAGCCATAAGTTACGGGGATGTCGGACGGCAGATCGCCTGGCTGCACAGATTGTACAGAGCCTGCGGCCTCAAGAAAGGCTCGAAGATTGCGCTCGTCGGCAAGAACAGCAACAACTGGGCTCTGGTCTGGTTTTCCGCGGTCACCTATGGTGGAACCATCGTGCCCATCCTGCCCAATTTCTCGCCGGAGGACACAGCTCATATCGTGAACCATTCGGGTTCCGAGCTGTTCTTTGTGAGCAAGGACAAATATGACAGCCTCGATGAAGACCAGCTCCGTAAGGCCAAATATGTCTTTTGTCTGGAAGATTTTAGCATCTTGAAGAACAAAGTGGACAACCGCACCCAGATTATCAAACCCTTCAAAGAAATCGCGGAACTGCAGAATCTGGGCAAAGAACAACTGGATTTTCCGGACATCTGCGACAACGAAGACCTCGCCACAATCATCTACACCTCCGGCACCACAGGCTTTTCGAAGGGCGTGATGCTGCCCCACCGCTCGCTTTTGGCCAATCTGATCTACGCGCGGGAAAAGCTAACCTTCAAGGAAGGCGCCAAAGTGTTGGCCTTTCTACCCCTGGCCCATTCCTTCGCCTGCGCCTTCGACCTGCTCTATCCCTTCACCCGGGGCAACCACATCAACTTCATGGACAAGATCCCGGCACCCAAATTGCTGCTGAGCGCGCTGCAGGACCTGAAGCCGAACGTGGTGATGGTGGTGCCCCTTTTGATCGAAAAGATCTACAAAAAGCAGCTTCAGCCTGTGATCGAAGATCCGAAGATGAAGGTGATGATGAAAATCCCGCTGCTGAACAAGGTGGTCTTTAAAAAGATCAGGGATAAGCTGTTGACCGCTTTCGGAGGCAACATCACGGTGGTGATCACCGGCGGAGCGCCGATGAACGTGGAAGTGGAGCAATTCATGAAAAAAATCAAGTTCCCCTTCACCATCGGCTACGGAATGACGGAATGCGGCCCGCTGATCAGTTACGCGCACTGGAATGAACACCGTTTCGAATCCAGCGGGCAGATCATAGATTCGCTCCGGTGCAAAATCGATTCACATGATCCCGCCAATTTTCCCGGTGAGGTGGTCTTGCGCGGCGACCCCTTGTTCTTAGGCTATTACAACAATCCCGAGGCCACGGCCGAAACCCTGCGCGGCGGCTGGCTTTACACCGGCGACATCGGTACCCTGGACAAGGACGGATTCATCTATCTGCGCGGAAGAAGCAAAAACATGATCCTGGGCCCCAGCGGCGAAAACATCTATCCCGAACTGGTGGAACAAAAGGTGAACAACCTGTCCTATGTGCTCGAATCCCTGGTGGTGGTACGCGACCGGCAGCGGCACGGATTGGTTTATC
>CAXYWN010000050.1:0-10837 GCA_964292625.1 uncultured bacterium | reverse complement strand
AACCCAGTTGATACGACGTTTACTCATGGCCATTCCAGCCTCCTAATCCTTGAGTTTCCATGCCCAGCCGCCGGCGGTGTCGCGGAGTTCGATGCCCAGAGAGACCAGGTCGTCACGGATCCGGTCTGAGAGGCTCCAATCTTTGTTTTCACGGGCTTCGCGGCGATAGCGGAGCAGCAGCTCCACCAATTGGCGGGAAAGGTCGGGCATCTCCTCCGATAGCTTCCCGCAAAGGTCATTAAAGAAACCCAGGACATCACCCAGCCTAACCAGCATTAATGCCGCTTGCTCCCTTTTAGCTCTGGGTAATTGTTCGTTTTTGCACTGACGGGCAAGGTCGAAGAGAACGGCGAGGGCTTTGGCGGTGTTCAAATCGTCGTCCATGGCTTCGATAAAGGACTTTTCCTGAGCTTCGAAGCTGCCGTCGGGGGAGCAGATGATGTTTTTGTAGCCAACGCTGCGGAGGGCTGAGTAGAAATTGTTGACGGCGCGTTCGGATTCTTCGATGATTTCGCGGGTGAAATCGATGGGGGAGCGGTAGTGCTTTGAGAGGAAGAAGAAGCGGATGGCCTCGGCGCTGTGCTGGGCCAGGATATCCCGCGCGGTGAAGAAATTGTTCAAGCTCTTGCTCATCTTGTCGCCGTCGATGTTCAGAAAACCGTTGTGCATCCAGTATCTGGCCAGCGGTTTGCCGTTGAGGGCGAGGGCCTGGGCCAGTTCGTTTTCGTGGTGGGGAAAGACGAGGTCGGTCCCGCCGCCGTGGATGTCGAAGGTTTCACCCAAATATTTTTGCCCCATCACCACGCATTCTGTGTGCCAGCCGGGCCGTCCATCGCCCCAGGGACTTTTCCAAACAGGCTCTCCGGGCTTGCCGGCCTTCCACAGCGTGAAGTCTGTGGGATGGTGTTTCTGGAGGTTTTCGCTCACCCTGGCGCCGGTAAGCTGATCTTCGGTCTTTCTGCCGGATAGGCTGCCGTATTCTGGCAGGGCAGAGGTGTCGAAATAGACGTCGCCGTTCACGTCATAGGCAAAGCCTTTTTGGATGAGAGCAGCGATGGCAGCGATGATATCCGGCATCACTTCTGTGGCCCGGGGCTGATAGGTGGGTTTCCTGATCCCGAGGGCCGCGCTGTCTTCCAGAAAAGCCTGCGTGTATTTTTCCGCTATTTCCCTAAAAGGGACTCCTTCATCCAGCGATTGGGCGATGAGTTTATCATCGATATCGGTGATGTTTTGCACGTAATCGACCTTATATCCGCGGAATTCAAAATAGCGGCGCAAAACATCGAAAGTGAGAAAGGCCCGGGCGTTCCCGATGTGGAAATAATTATAAACGGTGGGGCCGCAGGCATAGATTTTCACCTTGCCCGGAACGAGGGGGATGAATTCCTCTTTGGCGCGTTTGGCAGTGTTGTATAAAAGCATCGGAATATCCTTATTTGTAGATCACCAGGCGTTCGGTTGCCTCTGCCTTGAGGCCTTCGGTGGCGGCGCGGACTTTCACGAAATAGGTGTTGTTCGCAAACCGGTCTCCACGCTTGTCTCTGCCGTCCCAGGGGATGGCGTTGAAGCCCTGTCTGCCGCTGGCCTGGTAGCTGTGTATTTTTTTACCGGTGACGGAATAGATATCTATAGTGAGATCGCAATCCCGGGAGAGCATGAAAGTGAAGCTGGTGGAGCTCTGCATCGGGTTGGGATAGATGAGGAAGCGCTCGATGGCGAGTTCACCTATGTCTTCCACAATGAACTGGGTGGAGGCGACGGAGGGAAGGTTTAAGTTGTCAAAAGCAATCACCTGGAGGGTGTGCGGCCCTTCGCTGAGGCCGGCAAGAGGGTAGGTGAGCCGGCCCGAGGTGTAGGAATCCAAGTCATAGTTGAAGAATCCGGTCACCGGCAGAGGCTGCAGCGCGTTGTCCAGGATCAGCAGGATATTGTGTCCTGAACTGCCGGTCACGTTAATCCCGTTGCTGTCCGAGATCCTGGCATGGAGGGTGGTATTGGTTCCCACGGTGTCGCCAGGGCGGTAATCGTAACTGCCCAAAAACAGTTCGATCTTAGGCGAATCCGGGTTTTCGGCGGTCACAGCATCATCGCTGAGGGCAAGAGGATGCAGGTAGTTTGTATAATCCTGCTTCAGGGCGGGGTCCCAAAGGTAGGATACGATCAGGCCGGTATTTCCGGTGGTGACGTCGTCCGGAACGATGAATGCACTTTGATAGGCGCCCCCGGTCACTGAGGCGTTTCCTGTGAAGAGCGGCGCTCCGCGATGGCTGACATGGGTTTCCCAGTCGAAGTCGTATTCGGTTTCCGTGTTGAAGACCTTGATCGAGGCCGTTCCGTTGATCGTCGCAGGAGAAAAACCTCCCGTGATGGTAGCCAGTTCCCTGGCTCGAAGAGGCTCTCCGCGAGACCCGGATCCCTTGCTATTGAGGGTCATCAGGCTATCCCGGACCGGCGGAATAATTTTAAGCAGGGGGTCGCCCAAAAGCACATAGGTGGCGTCGTTGTCATTGCTCTGGGTAAATTGAAACTTTGCCATCATGATGGACTGGCCGAGGGGATTGCGGCCATGGCTGAGGTTGTTTAGCAAAAACTGCATCATCGGGGCATTGCTGAAAGGCGAGCTAATCCGGCTGGCAGAATAGGAGGCGATGGCCCCCAGATTGTCCAGCAGCACTGTCTTTTGGCCCAAACTTTCAAAACCCCAGTAATCGAAGTGGGACACCTTGCAGGATGCCGCCATGAAGAGGGGTAATTTGCCGGGATTGTTGAATCGTCCCATATCTGAAGCGCCGTTGAAATAGTCTTCCGCGCCCAGCTTGTCAAAGGAGCCGTGGCCGATGTAATACCAAATCAGGCGGCCGTCGTTGATGGCCTTCATCATGTCGTCCCGGGCTCCGGGCTTATTCTGAAACTCATCGTATTCATATTCCCAGGCAAAAATCTTATCTGTGAGGATGCTGGGATGGATCACATTTCCGGCGATCTGGGTCTGGCGGGTATGGATGTTCTCATAGAAGGTGGAACTGCCGTTGAAGAGGTCGTCCCCGAGGATAACAGTGGAATTGCGCCACCAACCGCCCTGGGGGTTGCGGACATAGTTTTGCCAGTTCGAAAGCATGTTGGCCAGTTCGGTGGAATTTGTTACGGGATAGCGGCCGATGGCGAGTTCGGGATAGGCGGCCTGGGTCAGCATCACGAAGTAGTCGTCAGAGGCAATTTGATTGCGTTGAAAAACGATTAGTTTATTCTTGCCTTGGGCCTGCTTGGAGAAATTGCGCCAGTCGCTGGTTCCGAGGCCAATCAGGGTTACCGAACTCATCCGGGGCGCGGGGTAGTTATGATAGACATGGCGGATGAACTGGCGCAGAGCGGCGGGGTCCGGATGGCCTCCGTTGAACTGGGCGAAAATGTCGCTCTGCTTTGCCACCAGACTGCGTTTGCCCATGTCCTGCAGATACATGTCTGCCAGGGCTTGGGCCTGCGCGTAGTATTCATCGGCGGTGATTATTATATTGTCGTATTGGGTTTGGATTTCGGCCAGACTGGCGGGTGTGGAGAGGCTGATATTCACCGGTGAATACAGCTCCGTAGCATTGCTCAGCCAGAATCTGGTCTCGCTGTCGCCCTCACAGACGAAATAGCTCTGGCCTCCGGAGTTTTGCGACGGTACGTCTTTAACATCCGCGAAACCATTCACCCGGTAGATCTTGGTATTGGCGCTACCTGACAGGTTGTAGCGCACGGGAACGTCATAGTTCAGGGTCATCTGGTTTGCGGAGTTTTGTCCGCTGCCTTTGTGGATTAAACTGGTGTGCCCCACCGTGATCCAATTCAGGAAGAGGTTGTCGGTGGAATTTCTCAGTACTCTGATCCGAACTGTGTTTGGGCCGCTAACGAAACCTGTTACCTCTTTGTAGAAGACATATTCCGACGTGCCGCGCCAGGAAAAGGTCGTGGAACCCAGTGTATCCGCGGGAACCGGCATCCCGTTCACAGAGATAATAATGTTGTGCCAGAGCGGTTCTCCGCCGATTTCTTCCTGGCGGATGAAAAAGCTAAGGGCTGTAGATTGGGAGGAATCGAGGTCCGGAAGCTCGAGTTGAAATTCATAATCGGCATTGGAATTGCCGAACATACGTGTCATATACCAATCAAAACCGATTATTTCGCGGCGGTGGCTCTCTGTTTCCAGACGGGCAAGATTGCGGGAACTTGAAGTTTGCGCGGTCCAGGTGGTCTGAGCGGGCAGAGTTTCCATCCGCAGGGGATACCCCGCGAACTCGCCCGCGAAAGTGAGCCAGTAAACGACGTTTTGCGAATAAGGATTATAATAGGTCTGAGAGTTTTGCAGGCTGACGTTTTTAGCCGTGCCGTCCCGGGTGCTGCCAAAGAAAACGATGTAATCTCCGGGATCGAAGCTGCCGTCTTGTTCTCCTGCGACGCGGATGGGAACTTCAACAAATTCGTTGCCGGGATTGACAATGGTGAAGGGCAACAGCTTGCCTCCGTTGCTGAAGAGGCGGAAACTGCGGGGGTCGATGTCGGCGAGAGGAAAGCCGGTCAGCTGCGCTGGATCTATTCTGAACATCCCTTCCCGGTCGGTTTCCAACCGCAGCCAGTAATCCGCTTTGGAAAAATCGGCGTAGTTGACCTGGATTCTTGTCTGGCTCTGCCATCGGCGGGCTTGGTCCGGGTTAAGCAAACCGGCGGTGAACAGCTCGGCCAGTTCGTCGTTCTCCGGCAGACTCCGGAAGCCGGTATTGCCGTTAATGTCTATCCGGATCAAAGCTTGTTCCGTGATTGTGAGGCCGAAGCGGCCATCGTAAGCAAAGGGACGGATTTCCAGCGGCGCGAAACCCACACCCCGGAAGCTGGAACTTTCCAAAACAGTCAGCAGCGGCCTGGACCCTTTCAGATAGAGACTTTCGTCGATCTGGTACTTATACTCCGAGGTATTTTCATTCATGAATACTTCCGGGACAGGCAGAAGCCGTTTGGAGAGCTGTTCCTGGTGTTGGCTGGAACTTAGGAGCACGGCGTTGATACTGGCTCCGGGCGGCAATCCGATCTTGAACTCCGCCAAAGGCAGTAGGGGAGAGCCAATCAGGGTTTCATAGTCCATCCCGGAAACATCCAACAACGTGAAATCGCCTGGCTCGCTCAGTTCAAATCCGTCCAGCCGGTATTCCAGCAGAATCTGGGAAGCGGAACTTTCCAAAACCCGTACAGAGCCAAATGCAAGCGAGGAAACAAGAGCTACGGTCAACAGGATGAATAGCTTTTTCATTGTCCCTTTTTCTCCTTGAAGATCTTCTCTAAAGCTACGATCAGGCCGAAAAACATGCCCAAGAACACAAATATCCCTCCCATCCCTTGAAGCAGGATCAGCAGGGACTGCGTGAAATTCTGGGTCACCGTGGCAAGCAATGTGTAAATCATTGGGGGCCTCTGAAACTTTTAATAGTGGTAGCTTCTACCTTGGTTGATCATCAGCGCGCGGTAAATTTGTTCTACCAAAAGCAACCGCGCCATCTGATGCGTGAAAGTCATCGCCGAGAGGCTCAGGCACGCGTCTGCCCGTTCTTTGAGGCTTTCGTGCGCGCCATACACGCCGCCGATCAGAAAGACGACCGACTTCTTTACAGATAAGCTATTCAAAAAGGAAGCAAATTCAAGTGAAGTTATCGCTTTGCCTTTTTCGTCGAGAAGAACGACAAAATCATCCGGAGTCAAACGCTTGAGACAAAGGGCGGCTTCTCCGGTCTTAACCGCTTGCGGACTGCCCGCTGTTTTCACGCTAAGATCGGCAATATCTTCAACCTCCAGTTTTACCATGGGTTTCAGACGCTTCAAATATTCGCTGATACCTGTCTTGAGCCAGCCTTCCCGGGTCTTTCCGACCTGGAGGATTCGCAAAGTCACCCGTTCATGCAGGCCAGGGCCATGGCCATACAGAGCATTTTGAGTTCACCCCGGTCTGCCCGTGATGGGATGAGGATCGGGGCCTTGGTGCCCACAACCACGTGTGCGACGCGGTAGTCGCAATAGTAGGTGAGCATCTTGCCAAAGATGTTTCCAGCCTCGATGTTCGGTACGATGAAGACATCGGCGAGCCCGGCCACAGGCGATTCGATGCCCTTGATCCTGGCCGCCTCAATGTCCACGGCGTTGTCGAAAGCCAGCGGGCCTTCCACGATACAGCCAGTGATCTGGTTACGCGCGTTCATCCGTGAAATCAGAGCGGCGTCAAGGGTCGCCTGCATCTTGGGGTTTACCGTCTCGACAGCTGCGAGCATCGCCACTTTCGGCTCAAACGAACCGAGGCTGTGAGCCACTTGGACGGCATTCCTGACGATGGCAACCTTTTCCTTGAGATCGGGGGCCAGGTTCACTCCGCCGTCGCTGAGCAGTTTCAATCCGCTGGGATGTTCGTAGGCAAGCACATCCGAGATCACGTCGCTCACGCGCAGGCCGTTTTCTTTGTCCAATACTGCACGCAGGAGCTGGCTGGAATCGGTCTTGCCCTTGAGGATGATGTCGCCCTTGCCTTCGCGAACCAGCTGGACGCTGACCTTGGCGGCTTTTACGAGGTCGCTTCCGACATCCACTATCTCGAAAGAATTCACATATTCAGGAGCCATCTTTTCCAGTAAAGCCCGGATCTGTGCTTTGTCGCCCACCAACAGGCAGTCGGCCAGATCCTCCTGTTTGGCGAGGATGGCCGCGTCCAAAACAGATTCCGTCTGAGCGGCCGAGATGATTACTGTGCCGCGTTTTTTGGACTTGACCGCTATCACCATTTCGTCAAAGTTTTTATACATCTATATCTCCAGTCCCGAGGCTGCGCTCAGGTGTAGTATTTATCGATGAATTCATCCACGAAAGCGTCTTCATCCGGTTTCAGTTCTGACAATATCTTTTTCAGGGCCTCTTTTTGTATCTGACGCACCCTTTCTCTCGAAAGCCCCATTTTTTCAGCGATTTGGGCAAAGTTCTGGGTTTCCTGCTCTTCGTTCAGGCCATAGTAGGTACGGATGATGTCTGCTTCGCGTTTATCCAGCTTGTCAATGGCTTTGCTGATTTTGTCCTGAAGTCTCTCTTTGTGGTACATTTTTTGTGGATCGGCCAGATCGTCGTCCGCCATCATATCGCGGGTGGAGAATTCCTGAAAGTCGTTGCTGGTCACCAGATCGTCGAAGGAGGGTGTCTTGTTCAATTGATCCTTAAGCTGATCGATGGATTTTTCCGTGATGTTCATCTTTTCGCTGAGCTCTTGCGTGGAAGCGATCTCTCCGGTCTCGACGTAAATCCTGTCCTGGGTGGCCTTCACCCGGAGGGCGGAGCTTGATTTTCCCAGCGGAACGCGAATTAAAGAACTTTTTTCAGAAACGGCCAGCATAATCCGCTGTTTAATCCACCAGATCGCGTAGGATATGAGTTTGATGTCCTTGTCCGGATCGAATTTCTCAATCGCTTTGAGCAGGCCGATGTTGCCCTCGCTAATCAGCTCAGAAAGCGAAAGCCCTCTATTTTGATAGCGGGAGGCGATCTTTACCACAAACTTGAGATTCGCCTGCACCAGTCGGTGGATCGCGTCGCTGTCCCCGAGCTTGGCCTTGTGCCCCAGCTCATGCTCCATTTCGCGGCTCAGCGGTTGGAATTTGGATATTTCCTTCAGGTAATTTTGCAGAGCTTGGTCTGCAAAAACGTTTTCGCGATTCATCTGTACCTTTTAATGTCAATCATCAGAATGGCAATACTTTACGGGGATTTATCGCTGTCCCCTTGACGCGGTATTCAAAGTGCAGATGTGGACCGGTCGAGTTGCCGGTGGAGCCCATATTTGCAATATGCTGTCCTCGTTTCACCGGATCACCCACCTTCACCAGGTTCTTTTCATGATGCGCGTAAACTGTCATCACAAAATTTGGATGCTCGATCAGGACAACATTGCCATAACCCCTCTGCACACCGGAAAAGACTACCACCCCGTCCAGCACCGCGTAGATTGGCGTTCCGGATTTGTTGGCAATATCGATTCCTTTGTGGGGCCGGCCCCGGCGCATACCAAATTCCGAGGTCACCTTTCCGGTGGCGGGCATAAAGCAATCGGAACGAATTCTGCTGGAATCGCTACCAGAATCAGCTGTCTGACCGCTTCCATCTTCGGGGGGTGTGCCTGCCAGCCAGAGTTTTTGGCCCACCCTAATGTCGTTGGAAGAGAGCCTATTGAGGGTTTTGATCTCATCGACCGTCATTCCGTTGGCCTTGGCGATGCTGAACAGGGTGTCCTTGAGCTTCACCACGTAAACACTTTCCAACAAGAGGGTGTCTGCCTTGGCCGGAACTGCGGACTGTATCGCTGGAGCAGCAGGAACTTCAGGAATCTCCCCTTTTTCTGAAAAAGTGCCGGGGTCTTTAACGATCAGCCTATCTCCAACTTTGATCAAGGGAGCTTCGCTATTCAGATTGTTCCATCTAATCAGATCGTTGAGCGCCAATCCGTGGTTGACCGCGATGCGGTATAAATTGTCGCCAGCTTGCACAATGTAGTAATACTCTTCGGGAAGCCTAAGTTTGGTGTAATCAGTTTGGTCGATGCTGGGGATGGCGCCCGGCGGTGTCGCGCTTTCGGCAGGCCGAGTTGACACAGGAGATTCTGGGAAAGCAGGTTTGCCTGCCGCCTTCTCTTTGATTTTCAGAACCTGTCCAATGCTGAGATTGTCGCTCGTGAGGCCATTTAATTCCCTGATCTGGTCAACTTTAACCTCGAATTTCAGGCCAATCCTATAGAGGTTATCGCCCTTTTCCACAGTATGAGTTACGGCTTGCGCCGCCAGCCAGACTGGCAGGAGCAGCACCATTACCGCCAGAAAGAGTCTCCAGACTGGCCTGTTTTTCCGGCCCGGGCTTCCGGCTTTGCTTCTTGTTCTTCTATTATCGTATCTTAAAATCATCGTATTCAACCGTTTCTTCCAGATTCCGAATCATCAGTTCATGCACGTCAATAAATCTGTTGCCTGCCCGCAGCAAATCGCAGAATAGCTTCAGCATATCCGATTCACCGCTGGCCATGATCAATACGCTGATGTCATAAAGGTTGCTTACCCAACCATTTATCTGACAGCGCCGGGCACAGATCAGGGCAAATCTTCGGAATCCGACTCCCTGTACGCGACCGGTGGCTCGTATTTCCCATGTAGGCATCTTCTACTCCATTTCTGGAAATAAACTTTATATTTCAACTGCGTATATTTGTCAAGGATTCGTTTTTCCCTAATCCAAGCCTTCCCATACCTTGATTGTTAACCGCATTTTATGCTTTCCGCTTTTCGCAGGAGGAACGGGCAGTGGGATTTTCAGATCTCTTCCGCATCCTGACCGTAGATCTGTTTGAAACGCGCGTTATCGATTTCGGCAGGCAGGCCCTCATAGACCTTCAGCCCGTCCTTGAGGGCGATCACCCGGCTTCCATAACGCCGGGCAAGCGAGAGGAAATGCAGAGAGCAAATCACCGTGATACCCTCGGAATTGATTTCGCCGAGATAATGCATGATGGAGTCTGCGGTGGCGGGGTCGAGGCTGGCAACGGGTTCGTCAGCCAGGATAACGGCCGGATTTTGCATCAAGGCCCGGGCGATTGCCACCCTCTGCTGCTGACCGCCGGAGAGGTTTTTCACCTGGCGTTTGGCAAAATCCTGCAGCCCCACCCGCTCCAGATTGTGGTGGGCCGCCTCAAGTTCCTCAGGGCTGTATCTATCCACCAAGCTGTGATAACCGAGCCTGCCGGTTAGCACGTTGGTCAGCACGCTGAGGTTTTTCACCAGGTTAAACTGCTGAAAGACCATGGCGATGTTGCGGCGGTAGCGGCGAAGCTGTGTCGCCGTTAGTTCGCGGACGGTTTGTCCCTCAAAAATCACGTCTCCGGCATTGGGCTCGATCAGGCGGTTGATACAGCGGAGCAGAGTGGATTTGCCGCTGCCGGAGAGGCCAAGGAGGATGACGAAATCTCCTTTTTGGACATCGAACGAGACGTCGTCCAGAGCCCAAACCTTGTTATCGTAGGTTTTACACAGATTTACAATCGCGAGCTGGGCCATCCGTTTTTACTCGCCAAACAGCTGCTTGGGATCCATACCAAGTGTTTTCAAGGTCTGGCGAACGATATCGTAATCCTTGTCAGTTGCGAGAGTGAGGCCGTCGATGTCATAGAGTTTATGCAGGACTCCCTGGCCTTCATCACTTTTAGAAAATTTCTCCAATGCTTTTACCAGCCTGGCCTCAATCTCTTCCGGCAGACCGTGGCGGAAGGTGACAGTGTCGTTGGGGATGGAATCCGTGAGCGCGACGATCTTGATCTTTTCGAAGACGTCCGGATAGGTTTCCAGCAACTTTTCGCGCGCATCTCTGGGTTTGCCAGTGGCGTCGGGCGGTGACCAATAGGTGCAGCCGACATCCGCGGTTCCGTTATACACGGCGCTTATTGTCTGGGGATGGCCTCCCGCGAAAGTATATTTGTCCGGATTGATGCCCTCGCGTTTTAAGATGGCGGAAGGATAGATGTAGCCGGAGGTAGAGGCCGCATCGGTGTAGGCGATCACCTTTCCGGCGATGTGGGAAAGGCTGTCTATTCCGCTGTCGGTGCGAGCCACAAACTGACCGCAATACTTGTTTAAACCGTTGCGGACAGTCATGAATTTCACCTCAGCACCGTATTTTTCTTCGGCCAGGATGTAAGCGAAAGTTGCCAACCAGGCAATATCGGCCTGATAGGAGCCCATGGCTTCGATCACGGCGGCATAGCTGGTGGGAACGGCAACTTTGAAGTAATAAC